>CAZOXI010000528.1:0-2126 GCA_964583445.1 uncultured Bacteroidaceae bacterium
CCATCTCTTTTCGGGGAAAAGGTTGCTCATCCGGAGAAAGGTTACAGACCACCGAGCAGGCACCACATTGCATGCAGGTGCTGAGAGATGCACCGCTGATCTGCTCAATCTCCTTTTTGAATTGTATGTCAGGTTTCAGTTCTATCATGCTTGCCGTTACAAAACCTTCAAAACATTTTAAATTTTATATCAATACGCGTATTTCCGCTACTGTAATGCATTTTTACATATCCTTGAAAGGATTGGGTCCCATCAGGTCCACATCCTCCATATAATCATCAATATGTTTAATGATCTTCTGATAATCCGTTATTTCCACAAATTCGGTTGAGATGCGCTCCGGTTCCAGCATCATCGATGAGAGGGTCTCCTCGTAAATCTCGCTGCGTTGTTCCGTCAATTCACTGCCGTGGATAAAATGACATTGGTAATCGTCCCCGGGCTTACAGCCAATCTGCAAAATCCCGTCATATCCTTTCGAAAGGGCATCAGAAACCCACACCCTGTTGATTGAACCCAGGCAACGCACGGGTAATATCCTTACGTACGGACTGATTTTCAGCCCCTTTCGCACTGCCATCTCCAATGCCGGCAATGCATCATTTTCGCAGACGAATACCAATACCCTCGGTTTTTCCTCGAATTCATCCGGCACCTCAATGGATTTAATCTGCTCCGACAGCAATGTGATCGAGAAATCTGCAAAACTGATCACTCTTTCGGGACATGCACCCAGGCAGATCCCGCAGCGTCTGCACCTGTTTGGATGCACCACCGGAGTGCCGGAGGGTGTTTCATCGTAGGTACCGAAGGGACATTCCTCGGTACAGCGCTTGCAATCAGTACAACGCTCGAGGTAAAGGGAGGGATATGATTTATCCCCCGCCCGTGGATGCACTGCGTCGCCTCTTTTGGTTGACGCAATCATCTGGATCGCCTTCATCATGGCTCCGGATCCGTCTGTCCTGGCAGAAGGAATATCCATGGGAGCCCTGAGCCCTCCGGCAGCATAGATTCCTGTTCTGCGGGTTTCATAAGGGAAACAAATGAAATGCGAATCGGAAAAGTCATATTTAAGCTCCGGGATCCCCTCTCCCAGCCTGTAATCCAGGTGAAGTTCCCTGGTATCATTGGGGACCATTCCGGTTGCGAGAATGACCTGCTCCACCATCACGCTGAGCTCCTCCCCCAGTAAATGTTCAGTGATCCCGACATGAATCATCCCGTCAGCTGTGCGCACCTCCTGCACATCCCCTTTGATGAATATGATGCCCGGGTCATCCTGCACCGCTTTATAGAAATCCTCCAGGAAGCCAGGCGTGCGGATGTCCCTGTAAACAATATAGACGGTGGATTCCGGGAACATTTCCCTGATTTGCCGGGCCTGTTTCAGGGAAACACCGCAGCAGACTGATGAACAATACGGCAGGTGCTGGTTGTCGCGTGATCCGGCACACTGGATAAAAAGAATCGATCCTCTTTCTGGCTGATTTCCGGTTGCAATTGCATCTTCCATTTCAACAGAAGTGACTACGCCCGGAACCTTGCCCAATCCGTAAAGCGTTTCTTTTCCGGGCACATAGGGTTTCCATCCCGAAGCGGTCACAATAGCTCCCACGGTAAGATTTTCCTGGTGCTTACCCTGCAGTTGTATTCTGAATTCACCGGGTTGTCCGGCTGTCTTTTCAATGGTTGTCTGAAGGTAAACATTGATACCGGGATGGGTATTCACCGCTTCGGCAAGTTGTATTGATGCTGGTTCGCGAAGCGCATCAAACGGCTGATCGAAAGGGATCTGCCTGCTCCATTTAGAGGCCCGGCCGCCCAGTGCATCCGCCCTTTCTACCAGGTGCACCCTGTGGCCGCTGCGGGCACCATCGAGTGCTGCCTGCAAGCCAGCCACGCCGCCTCCCACGACCAGGATCTCTTCACTTACCTGGTCCAGCAAATATGGTTGAACTTCGGCAGTCTGTTGCAATCCGGCAAATCCCATCCGGAGATAATCTTCGGCAGCCATCTGCCGGTCCTCACCTTCCTCCAGAGACCATGCCACCCATTCCCGCAGGTTCACCCGCTCGACAGTCATGTTTTCCTGGAAATCAAATGCATCATCCCGCGTCCCTTTC
>CAZOXI010000528.1:2136-3198 GCA_964583445.1 uncultured Bacteroidaceae bacterium
GCAGCCTGCGATCACGCAGCCATCAAGCGACCCCTGCCCGGCATTTTCGAGTATCGCTTCGATACCGGAAGGCGAGCAGAGCGCCTTGTGGGTCATACATGAATGGGGCTGCAGTTCATCCTGCATTTTCAAGGAAAGACTTTCCACATCCAGTGCCTCACCGATCCTGCATCCCTTACAAAAGTAAATTCCAAGTTGCTTACTCACTTTATTGATCTTTATTTCATTGCCCGGATTGCTGCTCCTGTCGCCTCTTTCACCGAAGCGGACACATCCTGCGGCCGATAAGCGCATCCTGCCGGATACAGCCCATCGGGCTGAGCAGAAGCATAGAATCCCGCCTCGTTCTGCTGCATACCTGGAATCCCTTTTGAAGGCACCATTCCGGTAGCGAGCACCACCATATCGAAGCGCTCTTTCTGTTTGCGGCCGGAGGCGATATCCTCCACCTCCACAAGCAACTCACCCTCCGTGCCACCAGGTTCTACGCGAGCGACCTTGCCCCTAACCAGCCGCACCTGTTCAGCGTGCTCAACGCGCACAAGAAAATCCTCGTTCCGTCCCGAAACACGCAGGTCGATATAGTAGATCGTAACTTTTGTATCGGGCAGCAGTTCTGTAATATTCAGTACATGCTTCAATGAAGCAGCGCAGCATACGGCAGAACAATACGGAAGGTGGTTCCTGTCGCGTGATCCGGCGCACTGAACGAAAGCCACGGAACGGGGTGGCCGGCCATCTGAAGGCCGTAGCAGTTTTCCTTCCGCGGGACCTGAAACTGAAAGCAATCTCTCAAATTCGACATTGGTCACAATATCTTTGGAAGTGCCATAGTTCAGGCCAGCAATCGCATTGGCATCATAGGGTTTCCAGCCTGTTGCAGTGATCACGGATTGTATCTCAAGCTTTGTCTCCTCCGGCTTGGCTGCCAGGTCGATCGCATCGTAACTGCAGGCTTCAACACAGCTGTTGCATGCAGTGCCTTTACAATATGCTTCATCGATCTCATATTTCTGGGGAAAGGCAAGGGGATGGTTGCGGTAGATCGCCTTTGTTGTTCCG
>CAZOXI010000529.1:0-3198 GCA_964583445.1 uncultured Bacteroidaceae bacterium
ATACAACCTGAATGATCTGGTCCCGGTAAAAGCCAAGCATTGCATGGTCGATTTTGTTACGCAGATACACTTCCGTTGGAATTCCAACATCCGCAATATACAGTTCATATTCCTCGATATGGTTCAGCAGAATGGTTTTTGGTGCGGCTACGGTCAATACTTTATCGGCACGGAACCTTACCTGGTCTCCACCCTCAGATATTCCTGTCGTCGGCCTTTATCCTGCCTTTTTCCACAGCCTGTTCATCAGCCGGATCATCTCCGTAACCTCTTCAGGCAGAGGAAGCCGTTGAGAAAATCCAAAAAAACAGTCCAGTATCAGATCATATTTTGATTCCATCACCTTCTCCACCCCGTAGGAGATCGTACGACTCAACTGGTCCTTATTCAACTGGTGTGTCATCGCTACAGGAATATGTATGTGTACCCGGTAGCCCCAGGCCTCCAGTCTCCTGGCGGCCACCAATCCGCCACCGCCATTGTTTCCGGGACCGATCCCCACCAATACTGATGCCCCTGGTTTCACAACGGTTGCAGACAGCCTGGCCAGTTGCAGACCTGCGCTTTCCATCATCAATTCTACCGGCAGATGGTAGTTATTGACTGCATAGTAATCCATTTCCCTGAACGCTTCGAGGGAAAGGGTCCGTACTTTGGATGAATCAATTTTCGGAAAAGGCATTATTTTCTTATTTGGCGAAATATAAGAAAAATATACGCGCATCCCTCCTGCTTACAGGATCGACTGCTGGTATTGCGCATCCACAACTGCGAATGCAGCCATATCCACAATCTCACGCACAGATGCCTCCATTTGCAATATATGAACAGGTTTTCCCATACCGAGCAACAGCGGGCCGGTGACTTCTGCACCACCGATTTCCTGCATCATTTTATAGGCAATGTTCCCGGAGCTCAGGTTGGGGAAGATAATCGTGTTCACCTCCCTGTTGCCCATTTTACTGAATGGATATTTTTTCATACGCAACTCTGTATTCAGGGCATAATTCATCTGCATCTCGCCATCCACGATCAGGTCCGGATGTTCCTCGTGTAATATCCTTACAGCATCGCGGGCACGTTGCGGACTGTTTCCTTTAATGGAACCGAAGTTGGAATAGCTTACAATGGAGATCACCGGTTCGATATTGAAATGACGGACGCTTTCTGCCACAAGCACGGTAGTATCTGCAATGGTTTGCCCCGAGGGCTGAATGTTAACCGTGGTGTCGGCAAAGAAATAGATTCCTTTTTTTGTCTGCACGATATACATCCCTGCAATATGTTTCTTGGGATTATTGGACCCGGTGATTTGTATGGCCGGCCGGATTACATCCGCATATTTACTTGAGAATCCTGAAAGGAACGCATCGGCATCTCCCATCTCCACCATCATGATCCCGAAATGGTTGGGGAGGAACATACTTTCCAGCGCATCTTCATAGGTCATCCCCTTCCGTGCCCTTTTTTCAAACAGACGTTTGGCATAGCGCTTCCGTATATCATCAGCTTCCGGACAACGTTGTTCAATGATCTGCACATCTGCAATATCCAGGTGAAATTCTTCGATCATATCCAGAATTCTTTTCTTATCTCCCAATAACACAGGTTCAGCAATACCTTCGTGCTTGACTGTTTGTACAGCTTTTAACATCATATAATTGTCGGCTTCGCTGAACACCAGTTTTTTGGGATTCAACCTCGCTTTGGCCCTGACCTCCCTGATCAACTGGTTATCGAGCCCCATCCGTTTTTGTAACGATGCTTTATACGCATCCCAGTCGTTGATGGTGGCTCTAGCCACTCCCGTTTCAATTGCAGCCTTTGCCACTGCGGGTGCAACATGATAAATCAGGCGTGGATCAAGCGGTTTGGGAATGATATATTCGTTTCCGAAATACAGATTTTGTGTTTTGTATGCTTTGTTAACGGTTTCAGGAACGTCCTCTTTGGTAAGGTTGGCCAGGGCATGCACCGCTGCGATCTTCATTTCTTCGTTGATTGCGCTTGCTTTGACATCCAGGGCACCCCGGAAGATAAATGGAAATCCCAGCACGTTATTGATCTGGTTGGGATAATCAGACCTTCCTGTTGCGAAGAAAATATCATCTCTTGTCTCCATCGCCAATTCGTAAGAGATCTCAGGGTTCGGGTTGGCCATGGCAAAAACAATGGGATTCGGCGCCATGGTCTTCAGCATTTCAGGTGCCAATACATCCGCGACCGATAACCCAAGGAAAACATCTGCATCTTTGATCACCTCCCCTAGGGTATCGGCATCGGTTTCCCTGACAAATAAAGCTTTATATTTATTCAGACCGGTCCTGCGCGTATTCAGCACTCCCCTGCTATCACACATAAATACATTTTCTTCTTTCACACCCAGTGAAATATAGAGTTTTGCGCATGATATGGCTGAAGCCCCGGCACCATTTACCACCACTTTCAATTCGCCGATCTTTTTGTTGACCAGTTCAAGGGCATTCAATAATCCGGCCGCAGAAATAATGGCCGTCCCGTGCTGGTCATCGTGAAATACCGGGATATCCAGCAACTCCTTCAGCTTTTCCTCGATCTCGAAACATTCGGGGGCTTTGATATCCTCCAGGTTGATCCCGCCAAACGTCGGCGCAATCGCCTTTACGGTTTCAATAAATTCCTTCGGATCGTGCTTATCCACCTCTATATCGAACACATCAATATCGGCAAATATTTTAAATAACAATCCTTTCCCTTCCATCACTGGTTTTCCTGCCAGTGCACCGATATCTCCCAGTCCGAGCACAGCGGTTCCGTTCGATATCACGGCCACCAGGTTACCGCGGGCGGTATATTTGTAAGCATCTTCAGGGTTTTTTTCTATCTCCAGGCACGGTTCAGCCACACCGGGAGAGTAAGCCAGGGAGAGGTCCTGCTGGGTGGTGTGGGGTTTTGTGGGTATCACTTCGATCTTACCGGGTCTTCCTGAGCTGTGGTAGTTCAGGGCATCTTCTTTGGTAAATTTTGCCATTTTTCCTGGGTTTAATAATTTGGACAATATTATAGCATTCGTAAGATATAAAATTACGAATGGAACAAAGCACTATTTATGTTTATTGACAGGTAAAAGCGCTGTTGTTTAGCAGCAAGGGGTTGCACAAATCAAAATTCAATACTATATTTGCAGTCCCTAAACGGGAATTTGACGTATTGCGGGAA
>CAZOXI010000530.1:0-3187 GCA_964583445.1 uncultured Bacteroidaceae bacterium
TGCGGACCAGATGACTGCATTGGTTGGTCCAAGTGGTGCCGGCAAATCGACCATTACATCCCTTCTGCTCAACTTCTATCACCCCACCGGCGGAACCATATTTTTCGATGAGCAGCCCGCAAATCATTATGCGCTTTCCTGTCTCAGAAAACAAATTGCCCTGGTGCCGCAGGATATTTTTTTATTTGGCGGCACGATAGGGGAAAACATCGCCTATGGGAGGTCTGGGGCATCTGAAAAGGAGATTCTTGAAGCAGCCGAAAAAGCCAATGCGCTGGAATTTATCGAACGGTTCCCGGAAAGACTCAATACCATTGTGGGAGAGCGCGGGACGCAGTTGTCCGGTGGTCAGCGCCAGCGGATCGCCATTGCCCGGGCAGTGCTCAAAGATCCACGCATATTAATCCTCGACGAGGCCACCTCATCGCTGGATTCTGAATCGGAAAAACTGGTGCAGGATGCATTGGAGAAACTTATGAAAGGTCGCACTTCCATCGTGATTGCACATAGATTATCGACCATCAGGAATGCAGACCAGATCGTCGTTGTTGAGCACGGACGTATCGCAGAGACCGGCACCCACGAAGAATTGATCGGCCTCGATCATGGTGTTTATAAAAATCTCAGTGAATTACAGTTTGCGTTGTAACCTGGTTACGCCCCTCCTGTCTCCACAGATTCCTGATCAGGCTGTTTCCGTGTTAGGTTGTTTACTGCCTGATGATGAAGTAGCCTGAATAATGTAACTCACTTCGCTGCATTATAGTATTCCATCGCCTTGGGCATGATCTGATGCAGATGTTCCACCCTGTTCAAAGGATCGGGATGTGTCGAAAGGAATTCTGGCGGACGAGCGCCGCCGGCCTGTTCCATGCGCTCCCAGAATGCCGGGGCAGTGCGTGGATCATATCCTGCCATAGCCATGAAATAGAGTCCAAGCTCATCCGCTTCCGATTCGTGCGTTCTGCTATAAGGCAAAGATACACCTAGCTGCGTTCCTACTCCAAAAGCGAGCAAAGCCAGTTGCTGCGTTTGCTCTTTTTCTGTTTTAAGGGCCTCCGATAAAGCTACACCGCCCATATTGATAAGCAATTGCTGCGACATCCGCTCATTGCCGTGCTTCGCCACTGCATGGGCGATCTCGTGTCCCATGACGATGGCAATACCATTGTCATCGCCACAGATAGGCATAATCCCTTCATAAAATGCAATCTGGCCTCCAGGCATACACCATGCGTTCACTTCTTCGGACTCGAGCACATTGAATTGCCAGTCAAACCTTTCAATACGTGATTCCAGTCCGTTCATCTCTAGATATCGCTCAACCGCCTGTGAAACCTTCTCTCCAACACGTCTGACCGAAGAGACATATGCTGTGTTGTCAGAAATCTGATGCTCCGACAGTACCTGGGTATAACTGTCAGAACTCAGTGCAAGCATCTGGGAAGAGGGAATGGCTGTAAATTGCTTCCTGCCGGTGAGTGGCACATTGGAACACGATACGGACAGGATCAGTAGAAAAATGATAAATGGTCTTACATATTTCACTGTAATAGATTTAGGTTAAGTATTTTATATCTATAAATTATAAATATCCGAAATCATCCTGCCGTACCCTGGAATCTTTATCAATATGCCGATTTTCATGAAGTGCGTTTACATCAGGGCTCCAAATGATCAGTTTTGCCTTATAAAAATAACAATAAATATCCTTCAGTGTTCTGAAAAATAATGTTAAGGCTGAAAATTTCCGGCTCCAACTGAATTGTTTAATTGCTAAATTTGTATGACTAAAATTTGACAGGGCATCAGAAAGCAAGCATTCATCCGAAAGCACCATTGGGTTCCGATGAATACGGAAAAAGCCTCTTTAGCTCAGTTGGCAGAGCAGCTCATTCGTAATGAGCAGGTCGCGGGTTCAAGTCCCGTGAGAGGCTCTATTAATTTTATTTTACCCATCTTTAACGGCCAGTGACCTCAAATGGTCCCTGGCAATAATCATCGGCAATCACTCAGATATTATAGAATTTGTCCTGTTCGGACTCGAACTGCTGGAACCCAATGTGCTGATCACAGATGCGTTACTGGGTTTGTTGTCGGTGTTTTTTGCCAGGAAAGTCGCACAGCTTCCTTCAACACATATGTTTTTCAAAAACTGGCAGTTGTTCCTGGTCCTTTTCGGGGTCGGCACCATACTGGGAGGAATCGGACATGCATTCTACAACTATCTCGACCTGGGAGGAAAAATCCCTGCATGGTTTTTTGCAATCGTGTCGGTATATTTCATCGAATCATCCATGCTTTCCATTCATCCCGATAAAGCTTTTGCGAACAGACTTTCAATTTTGTCTTCCTTAAAACTGGTGCTGATGCTGCTGACGTTGGTCATTATACTGGTATTTGCACCCCCCGACAAAAAGATCAGCCTTTCTATCCTGCTGGTCATCCTGAACAGCCTGATGGGTGTTACCTTCTCGGCAGGATTCCTTGGGTTTCATTATTACAGGATCGGACTTTCGAGTCACTACAGTTTCTTCTTCCTGGGCGTGCTGATCATGATCCCTTCCTCTGCTGTCTTTTTATTCGAGATCAACCTCTTCAGGTGGTTCGACAGAAATGACCTCAGCCACCTGATCCTGGCCATTGGCATTTCGTTCTTTTATTCAGGCATTGTGCAGTTATCAGGGGAAGATCAGATTGACCAACACCCGTTGAAAAAAGAATTCCCGCTGTAAACTGAGAACGCCCTGCCGGAGGGTATCCTGCAGGGCGTCCACGAATTACATATTACGCACAATCATTCTTCTTCGGCAATATCCATTGAGTATTGCCTCCAAGATACAATCTTTCCGTCTACAACATAGTAAGATTCATGGTAATGCTTTTTGCTTTCTCCTTCTTCCGTCTCACCTGTTCCAGTGAATCCGGCCTGGACATGCTCGCCTCCCCTTGTGGGATCAAGGTCAACCGAAAAAGCATAATCAAACGTCCAGGAAATATCAGCTCCGTCAGATTCTTCTTTCAGAATAGCTATAAATTCGTTCGGCGATTCAGCCTTCTTTCCATCTTCGAAAAAGAAAGTAGCAGTATCGGCGAAAAAATTGCCCATCTCATCATAATTCTCAGCGGCCCACACTTTGTCAAGCTCTTCTACCAGGGTAATGGCGTCTTCTGTCCCAATTTAATG
>CAZOXI010000531.1:0-3175 GCA_964583445.1 uncultured Bacteroidaceae bacterium
CTTTGATGAAAATAGTTTTATTTATGATAATTGGAAGACGAAGCAATTTTCTTGATAACCAGTGATTAATATAAAATTACCTTTTTACCAAAGTAATAATCATGCAGAGTCTGCTATGTTTTAAGCGATGTTTGTTGTCCAATTAGTGGTGAATTAGATTATGGAAAATTGAAAAATGGGTTTATTGATGAATATTAAACCGATTGCGATTATTATAAATACAAGTAATTTGGTCTTTATACTAATCGCTTCGTCAAATTCCTTCGTAAAGTCATCGGAGTAATTGAATATAAACTATTAGTTTTACCTTTCAAAATTGTACAATATGAAAATTATCTCTGTCGTTGGTGCACGACCAAACTTTATGAAAATCGCTCCGTTTATCAGGGCGATTGAATCCCACAATCAAATTCACGAGGAAAAAGTAGAACACCTGCTGGTGCATACCGGGCAGCATTACGACGACCGGATGTCAAGGAATTTCTTCGAGGCCCTCAATATTCCCGATGCGGATATTCACCTGGGCATCGGCTCAGGATCCCATGCCGAACAGGTAGGAAAGACCATGATGGAATTTGAGAAAGTCCTTCAGAAGGAAAAACCCGACTGGGTGGTGGTGGTCGGAGATGTGAATGCCACGCTGGCCTGTTCTGTCACGGCAAAGAAGGAGCATGTGCGGTGTTGTCATATCGAGGCAGGACTGCGCTCGGGCGATATTAAAATGCCGGAGGAGGTGAACCGCCTGGTCACCGACCGGTTGTCTGACCTGTTGCTGACACCGGATCAGCTTTCCAACAAGAACCTGGAAACTGAGGGAGCCGAACAGCACCGGATTCGTTTTGTGGGCAATATCATGATCGACACCCTGGAGGCGCAGCGGGCGAAGGCTGAAAAACTTGATCTGAACGAGATCGTGCACCGGAACCTCTATTCACCTGATGAGGTCATTTCTTCCATTGAACCCGACAAATACGGGGTACTTACGATGCACCGGCCTTCAAATGTGGATCACCCGGAAGTGTTTGCGCCGATTGTTGATTTCCTGACCACTGAAGTTGCAGACCAGATCCACCTGCTCTGGCCCATTCATCCCCGTGCAGTGAAGCAACTCCGGGAATTTGATTTATTTGAAAAAGTACAGCGAAGCAACCGCGTGATCCTGCTGCATCCCATAGGATACCATGATATGCTCCGGTTAAACATGTCGGCGAAGATCATGCTGACAGATTCAGGCGGACTGCAGGAAGAGTGTACCGTATTGGGAACACCCTGTCTGACATTGCGCTGGAACACCGAGCGCCCGGTTACACTTCGCGAATATGGAGGCGCCAGCGTACTGGTGGGGAACAATATTGAAAGGATCCGGGAGGAATTTGAAAATACCATGGTATTGGACCGAAAACCGGTGAGGCCGGAATTATGGGACGGAAAGACAGCAGAAAGATGCCTTGAAGCGATCCTGGATTACAAAACGCCTGAAGGATAGTGTTTTAGGAAATATATATTTAAATAATTATTTTAATATCGAGATAAATATAAATATATATTTCTTTTTTTAGCCACTTTAATTCGTTATAAAAAATGGACATAATCCGATAAGCGTTGGACTCCAATAGATTATTAAATAAATTTAAACATCCCAGCCCTCATCAAATTCTCACGTGTTGAAATGCATAGTTTTCATATCTTTACACTGGCGATACAGTAACATTCTTGTTGCCGTTGCGTATTAGAGATCGATTTAGTAATTTTAGTTTTTTGAATAAGATGAGGAGATTATTTATATATAGTGCTTTAGTGCTCTTTGCAGCCACCAGTTGTATCACAATTGAGGATGATCCTTTTGTTACCGTTGATCCGACGGTGGAATTTCGCGGGCACCTTTTGGATGACAAGGTGGTGGTGAATTCCACGATCTATGCCAACCCGGCATTTGCCAACCCGGGAAACATCCCCACGGTGTTTGTCTACGAGGGCAATATTGAATTATACAACGAGCTGACCGGGAACCTGCTGGCGACGACTGCTATTACGGGTGACGGGCTTTCTTCTGTGATAAAAACAGAGGCGGATGCGGAAGGGCTCGATAATATCATCGTGACCGCGACCGGTACCATCTCGGCTTATGCTGACAAGGAGTCCGACGGGGAACCGTCCAATGACCTTTTCCTGCATAAATCTGATTTCTACGAAGTGGCCGGCCTGGCCGAGGTGATCAATATTCCTGATTACCCCATTGTGACCATGGATCCGGAGATCGGGTACCAGACCTATTTCAGGGGGAAGCAAATGTACACTACGGCGACGATTGCTGCCAATCCAACCTACGTGAATACCGGCAGTTTCCCGATCCTGTTCGACTATGACGGGGTAGTGCAACTCTATGATGCAACATCCGGAACATTATTGCGATCCAGCTCTATCACGGGAAGTGGTCTGACCAATGCAATAACAATACTCGCAGATACTTCAGGATATGATGGCTTTGTCATCATCACCTCAGGAAGCATCACCTGTACGGGAGATATTGGCGCAGACGGGAACGCAGGTAATGACATCCTGATCTCTACCGCTGAATACTACGAAGTGTTCCCGGTGGATCTTACAGAAGAGGAGTAACCGAAGACACATAACGGCAAACAGCCCAGGGCGCAGCGTTTAGAGAGATAGCTTTATACAGGAGCAAAATTATTTTTCTGAGCCTAAGCTTGTGAATTCTATGTGCAGTGGACCATTCAACAGTTCTTTGGTAAAATTCAGATCACATTAGTTAAATCCCTGGTTTTTCATGATAAGTGTTCAAATGTATGTGATCAAATGATTCCCTGAGGTGTACTTATGAAAAACCGGATCCTCTTTGTTTTAACCTTCCGCATGCTGATTCTCATCAAACTATTGCAACCTGCGTGCATCCATCGCAGTATAAAAGTGCGTCATATTTAGTAATATTAAACTTTGAAAATGCATCATCCAACAAGATCGATATGAGGAGGGAAAAAACAGTAAATCAGTTGCAGAAAACTGATCAGGGGCAAACGCTTATCCTGGCAGAATATCGCAGGATTGAGAGTCCCGATCACACATCCGAAAGTTGCAGAAATTTGTCCTGCCAACACCAATTGAAAATTTTCGGTCACAAGCTCAGTTGCAACCATTCAGTACGATATTTACACTT
>CAZOXI010000532.1:0-3173 GCA_964583445.1 uncultured Bacteroidaceae bacterium
GGATATCCTGCTTTCTTTGAAAGCGGTCAGCCTGGAAGCCAGGGATTACACAGGAGAATAAAACTAATGCTTACCGGCTAAATAATTTGCAGGAGTTTATTCTGTTATTTGGTAAAAATCCCGTGCTGCTTACAGAAGACAAATTCCTCTTTATTATATTGGGACAATATTGAATCGATTTGACACATACGATAACTGTATTTTCCAAAACATTGGTTATCTTTGAAAGACGTAATACAATCGATTGTACAAATTTAAAATTCATAAAATAACTTACCATGAAAAAAATGATTGTTCTCTTTTTGTTGACCGGACTTACCCTGACTGCATGCCAGCAAAAAGATGATTTCGAACCCCTGTTTAACGGTGAGGATCTTTCCGGATGGGTCGTAAAAAACGGTGAAGCTCCATTTACTGTTGAGGATGGAGTAATCGTGGGCAGATGCGTTACAGGAACTCCGAACACTTTTCTTTGCACAGAAGAGGAATTCAGTGATTTCATCCTGACCTTTGAAGCAAAATTTGAAGAAGGGAATTCAGGAGTGATGTTTCGTGCGCAAAGCAATCCTGAATTCAGGAACGGGCGCGTGCACGGCTACCAGATGGAACTTGATCCCTCTGACCGGGCCTGGACAGGCGGTATTTTTGATGAGGCAAGAAGGAAATGGCTCTACTGCATGGAATACAACCAGGATGCCAAATCGGCTTTCAAACGCGGAGAATGGAACGAATACCGGATCGAAGCCATAGGCAACAACCTTCGCACTTTTGTAAACGGGGTGGAATTTGCAAATCTTATCGACGATATGGATTCATCCGGATTCATTGGTCTCCAGGTGCACAGCATAGGGAACAATGAGGAAAAAGAAGGTGAGCGAAATATGTTCAAAAATATCAAGATTGCCACCACCAACCTGGATGAGCTCAAGACTCCGGATAATCCGGATATCACCCAGGTGAGCTACCTGAAGAACGAATTATCTGAAAGAGAACAAGCCGAAGGATGGAAGCTGTTATGGGACGGTGAAACCACCGAGGGATGGAGAGGTGCCAAGCTTGAGACTTTCCCGGAAGAAGGATGGTTCATCAAAGACGGCGTGCTCTCAGTGGAACAGGCTGATGGAGCTGAATCCAGGAATGGAGGTGATATTGTCACCATAGATCAATATGAAAATTTCATCCTTGAATTGGATTTCAAATATACCGAAGGAGCCAACAGCGGGATCAAATACTTTGTAGATACTGAATTGAACCAGGGTGCCGGGTCCTCCATCGGATGCGAATACCAGATCCTCGACGACCAGAACCATCCCGATGCAAAAAGAGGTCAAAATGGTAACAGGACCCTTGCTTCTTTGTATGACCTGATCCCTGCAAATGCAAAAAGATATAATCCTGATCTTAGGGAAAAACGCTCGAATGGCTACGACTGGAACAGGGCGAAAATTATCGTCCGGGGCGATGATGTGGAACATTACCTGAACGGAATCCTGGTGGTGAAATACAACCGAAGCGGACAGCAATGGAAAGACCTGGTGGCAGACAGCAAATACAAGGTCTGGCCCAATTTCGGAGAAGCCCGCACAGGACATATCCTGCTGCAGGACCATGGAGATAAAGTAAGTTTCAAGAGTATCAAAATCAAAACCTTATAACAATGCAAACTGATAGAAGAAGATTTATCAAGCAAACAGGTGCCACCGCTGCTGGCATAATGGCTGGCGGTATGAGCCTTTCCGCCAAGAGTTATAAAAACATTTTAGGTGCGAATGATCGCATCCATGTGGCCATCATCGGCCTGGGACGCAGGCTTGGTGCATACCCCCAGGCAATAGTGAAAGAGAGCAATAATATCGAATTGTCCTACCTCTGCGATGTAATGCCCTCTCAACGGGAAAAAGCAGCAAAAGTATTCAAGGACAAGATCGATTACAAACCCAAACTGGAAAACGATCTGAGAAAAGTGATCGAGGACAGGAAAGTCGATGCCATCATCAATGCCACTCCCGATCACTGGCACACACCTGGTTCAGTGATGGCCATTAAAGAAGGCAAACATGTCTATGTTGAAAAACCATGCAGCCATAATATGTTTGAAAATGAATTGCTGGTGGAGGCACAAAAGAAATACGACCGGGTCGTTCAAATGGGGAACCAGCAGCGATCCTCCTTCCATACCATACAGGTAATAAAAGCCATCCACGAAGGTGCAATTGGCATTCCTTATAAAGCAATTGCCTTCTACAGGAACCGGCGTGGCCGGGTACCGGTTCAGAAACCTGCCCCCGTTCCGGGCGGACTGGACTGGGAACTGTTCCAGGGACCGGCACCCAGGAGACCATATACCGAAGAGACCTGGGACTACAACTGGCACTGGTATGGCTGGGATTACGGAACGGCAGAATCAGGCAACAATGGTACCCATGAAATGGATGTGGCACGATGGGCGCTCCAGGTGGGCTTCCCGAACAGGGTGGATGTGGATGCAGTAAAAGGACAATTCCTGGATGATGGTTGGGAAATGTACGATACCATGGAAGCAACATTCAAATTTGATGACAATAAATCCATCAAATGGGCAGGACACAGCAGGAATGGTCATGATACCTACGTCGGAGGCCGTGGTACAATCATCTACGGTAGCGAAGGAAGCGTATTTGTCGACAGGAACAAATACATGATCTACGACCGCAGGGGAGACCTGGTAACTACCAATGAAGCGGAAGAAAAAGAAGCAGGAACTGCCCTTGGCGGTGGTGGAAGTACATCAACACTGCACGTGGAGAATTTCTTCAACGGAATCCGCGGAAAAGAAACACTGTTGGCACCCATAGCAGATGCTGCAGTCAGCATGGCCATGGTGCATTACAGCAATGTGGCTTACCGAATTAACAGTGGATTTGATGTTGATCCGTGGACCGGGAAAATGAAGCATGAAGCGGCCATGAAATTATGGGACAGGCCCTATGAACCTGGTTGGAAGCCTGTTGCATAATCTGCTGGGGCAAGCTGAATCTGTGTACAAAGCCAGGAGCACGAAGCAGCATCTGGTAGCTCAGGTATATTAGCAGCACTTATTAGCAACAGCTGATAGAACGCCTGTAAGCAGTATCCTTCAGCACCACCTGCTAGCATCACCTGCTAGCAACATTTGTAGATCGGAAGAGCGTCGT
>CAZOXI010000533.1:0-3172 GCA_964583445.1 uncultured Bacteroidaceae bacterium
CAAATCGGAAAAGACAAGGCCCAACATCATCCTGCTGATGACCGATGACCAGGGATGGGGGCAAACCGGGTACTACAATCACCCGGTCCTGGAAACACCCAACCTGGACGCAATGGCTGAAAATGGATTGCGGTTGGACCGTTTTTATGCAGGTGCACCGGTCTGCTCACCTACGCGGGCAAGCGTACTTACCGGCCGGGCAAATGACCGGACAGGAGTTCCAAGCCACGGTCATGCACTCCGATTACAGGAAAAAACCATTGCAGAAGCACTGAAAGCGGAAGGATACGCTACAGGGCATTTCGGCAAATGGCACCTGAATGCATTGCGTGGCCCGGGAGTCCCTATCCTCAAGGATGATCCGAATGGTCCTGCAGGATTCGGGTTCGAACGTTGGGTGTCTGTTACCAATTATTTCGATTTGAATCCATTGATGAGTGACCAGGGGGAGTTCAAGGCCTTTGAAGGAACTTCATCTGAAGTGATCGTCAACCAGGCTTTACAATTCATCCGCAAGAATGTCGAAGCGGACAAGCCCTTTTTTGCAGTGATCTGGGATGGATCCCCCCACCGGCCGTTTCTGGCACTTGAAAAAGACAGTGCGTTGTTCCGTGAGCTGGATCCCAAAAGCCAGGCGCACTATGGAGAGCTGACGGCATTTGACCGGAATGTAGGGATCCTGAGAGATGCCCTGAAAGAACTCAATGTTGCTGAAAATACGATTGTATGGTACTGCAGTGATAACGGCGGACTCCCAGATGTAGTACCTTCCTCTGTTAACGGGCTGAGGGGCTTCAAGGGATCTGTCTGGGAAGGCGGATTGCGTGTCCCGGCGATCATTGAGTGGCCTGCTGAAATAGAGCCCCGGATCACGGAATACCCGGCATCAACCATGGATATATTTCCGACCCTTGCAGACATCCTGGACCTTCCACGCGATGTGATGGGCGATCCAATTGACGGGATTAGTATTCAACCCATCTTCTCAGAAAAGTTGCTGGAACGCGAAATGGACATTCCCTTCCGGTTCAATAATACCGGGGCACTGATAGATAACAACTATAAACTGGTGGCCACCAACCGGGGGAAGGAAGAATTTGAATTGTACAACCTGCAAATCGACCCTGGAGAAATGGAAGATATATCAGCAACAAACACGGAGATTTTTAACCAGATGAAAAGTGCATTCCTGCAATGGAGCGCCTCGGTGGACGCCAGCGTGCAGGGGAAGGATTATCCAGAAGGAGAAGTCCGCGACGATCATCCCGTACGGCACTTCTGGAATGAGGATCCCAGGTACGAACCTTATTTTGAGGAATGGGCCGAACGCCCCGAATATGAAGACTGGGTAAAAGAAAAATAACAGGCTCTTTAAAATTGGACGCCCTGGCATAATACATCGATTTACCAGGGCGTCCAATCTTTATTTCAGGGTTAACTTTGAAAATATTTCAGCAATCCATGCAATTGCTGCTCCCTAAGAACCAGTTAAGGACAATGCTGCCGGCTCGGTCATTGAGCAGCTTTCGCGATCCGGTTTCGGGCAATGCTGCCGGCTCGGATGTTGCGTAGCGTTGGCGATCCGGTTTTGGGGCAGCGCTGACCGGTAGGTCTTTGTACTTTTATGCCCCCTCCATCAATCAGGTTTTTGATAACCCGGGTTCTGCCACTTCCGTTGTTTGCCTGCGCTTCATAAAATACCAGATAATATAGGGTATGGATAATACCATATTCCCCAGGCCCCAGTAATATACCACGTTCTCATTGGCAAAAGCCGATGAGTCCATGATCGGAGTGAAGATATCGTACGTGGCCCGGATCAGGATATGAATGGCCAGGGTATATACACGTGCTGTCACATACAGTTCCGGACGTTTTTTCAGGATAGGATACAGCTCGGCAGCCAGCAATATACACAAGGAACTTGCTGCGAAACCCGGATTCTCCGCATAGACAAATGCAATGTTCCAGGTGGTATACAAAAAGTTCCAGACCGGGTCTGTATATACGAGCAGGTCTCCCGGTTTCTCTTTCGAAATCAGCCATCCGCGCCGTTTGCTCCTTTTTGATTTATAGAGGGGGATGGTTACGATCAGGATAAATCCTGAGATGGCATTGAAGTAATTGCCCAGTGCAATATCTTTCAGAGATGCCTCCAGGATATTCAGTCCAAGAATCCCATACAGGGACCAAAGCACCCAGTCTTTGCGAAAGAGTTTCCACCATCCTCCCCGTTCCTCGTATTGCGCAATTCTTCCCAATCCAACGATCAGGGCAGTGGGCACAAGTACGGAAAGTGTTTTCACCCATCGAAACCAGCCGTCCAGCTGGGCATCCCACAAAGGAAAGGTAAGGAGGGCAAGGATCCAGAAGATCGCAGAAGCTTTGTAGTACTTGCGCATCAGCTCCACGAGAATCATTAATATGCCGATATACAACGGCATCGAAACGAGATATTGCCATGCAGGTATGTTCATATCTATACAATTTTTAGTTAGACCACTAATAATTAATTAATGTAAGGAACTTTTGATATGCCCGGAAAATCGTTGTGTGCATCCGGAGTTCATTATAAAGTGAATATTTATTCATTTAAAGTGTAAAAAAATTATTGTTTAATTGCTTCCCAATTGAGCTGAAAGGCTTTCTCGATGCGTGCTTCATCCAGTTCATAGATCCCGGAAACATGCTCGTCGGCAAGTTCCCGGATGAACCCAAGCATGGACAGGAACAGCATCTCATCATCGGCATCCTCCCGGATGAATTTTTCCCGTTTCCCCTTGCGAATCATCTGAAGCACGGGCACTTTCATCGTTTCGGCCATTTGAAGTTCATCTTCTGAAATGTAGGGTGAACGGTAATACTGTTCAAGGAAGACACTTTCATCGTTGAACTCAATCCGGTGTTTCAGGTAATTCAGCCAGACCCGCTTCAGCCCGCTGATAAAT
The DNA here is from genome assembly GCA_964583445.1 of uncultured Bacteroidaceae bacterium. Classification (GTDB taxonomy): domain Bacteria; phylum Bacteroidota; class Bacteroidia; order Bacteroidales; genus M55B112. The sequence goes on from CAZOXI010000533.1 coordinate 2,949, forward strand.
GGCAGCTCGCTGTCGTAACCCTTCATGAAACGCTCTGCTGACTCACGGTTCAACTTTTCATAAAGTTTCCTGAGCAACTCCTCTTTACTTTTGAAATAGATGTAAAGCGTACCGGTAGCCATCCCTGCCCTGGTGGCAAGTTTCGACATGGTGACACCGGCAATGCCCTCCTTCCTGATGAGATCAAGGCTGGCCCGGAAAATCAGTTCTACCTTATTTAAATC
>CAZOXI010000534.1:0-3169 GCA_964583445.1 uncultured Bacteroidaceae bacterium
GAAGAGGAAGCAGCTACCGGCAAAAGGAAGATTTACCTGCAGCCATATATTACCCTTGCTGCTGCAATCACGGGTGTGGCCCTAATGGTATACATCGTGCTTCAGTCAGTGATGGGAAACCGGGCCGGTGAAACCAATCCCTATGACATTGCCACGCTTGACAGGGCCGGGATTATTCACGACGAAGCGATTCTTGCAGCTGCCTATGCCGAGGAAGAGGAAGCAACGACCTATTCAGAATGGGATGAGGAAGCGATTGTATACCTGGCGAGTAATGAGGTCGACCTGCTGGAACTAATCGATACTAATTAATGAACACATTATGAAAATTAAATCAAATAACAGCACACACGTATTGATCGCATTTATGATCCTGTGCTTTACCGGTACAACAGTCATTGCACAGCCAGGAGGCCAGATGCATAGGTTCAAGGAAGAAAGGATCTCATTTTTCAATGAAAAACTGGATCTCTCTGAGAAAGAGGCCCGGGAATTCTGGCCCGTCCAGGAAGACCTGCACAACAGGAAAATGAAGATCAACGAGGAGGAGAAGACTTTATTGACCTATTACAGCAGCAATTTCGAGGCCATGTCGGAACAGGAGATTGATGAAACCATTGAAAAATTCCTGGCTCTCCAGGAAAAGCGGGTAGCGCTTTCTATGGAATACCACGAGAAATTCGTAGGGATCATTGGTAAGAAAAAGACCATGCAGATGTATGCACTCGACCGTGAATTCAGGATCCATGTCCTGAAAAAATTCCGTGCCGGCAGAGGCGGCAGCGGACGAGGTCCCCACAGGGGAACTGAATAGATCCCTGTCTGGCACTACGTGATTTGATAGCTATAATGAGTTTTCGTAATTGTTACTTACTGTAACCATCACAGGTTCGGTATTCCCGCATAAGAGGTAATCACAGAAGCTCTTCAGCCAGGGACGGATCTTCCAGTTCCACTTCTCGCAGGAAATCCACGGTTCCATTGATATCTTCGTACATCACCTTGTCATTCTCAATAAATTTTACCCGCTCCCGATACCTTTTCATGAATGATTCCAGAGTTGATGAACTTTTTGCTGGTCGCCTGAAGTCCAGTGCCTGGGCGGCATTGTAAAGCTCAATGGCCAGGATCCGCTCAAGGTTCTCCATTACCTTGTAAGCCTTCACTGCAGCATTGGCACCCATGCTCACATGATCCTCCTGTCCCTGCGATGATTCAATGGAATCGACCGAAGAGGGGGTACACAACTGCTTGTTATGGCTCACCATCGAGGCTGCCGTATACTGCGGGATCATAAACCCGGAATTCAACCCTGGGTTTGCAACCAGGAAGGCGGGCAGTCCCCTGGTTCCTGAAAGCAGCTGGTAGGTGCGCCTTTCCGAAATATTTCCCAACTCAGACAGCGCGATCGCCAGGTTGTCAAAGGCCAGTGCAAGTGGCTGACCATGGAAATTACCCGCGGAGATGACCAGGTCCTCCTCCGGGAAAATGGTGGGATTATCCGTCACCGAATTGATCTCATTCTGAAAAACATAGGCCACATAGTTAATGGCATCCTTGGAGGCGCCATGTACCTGGGGAATGCACCTGAAAGAATAGGGATCCTGCACATGGGGTTTGTCACGGTGCATGATTTCACTGTCATTCAGCAACCACCTGATCCGCGCTGCAGTTTTGATCTGGCCCTGATGCGGTCTGATCTTCTGGATCAGCTCATGGAAGGGTTCGATCCTGCCGTCGAAGGCATCCAGCGAAAGAGCACCAATGATATCTGCCAGCTTGGAGAGCTTGAATACACGCAGGCACATATGCACACCATAGGCACTCATGAATTGTGTGCCGTTCAACAATGCCAGGCCTTCTTTAGATTGGAGGTCAATCGGATCCCATCCGAATTTTTTCAGCATCACTTTCGAGGGAACGGTCTTTCCATCCATCACAACCTCCCCCATACCAATCAGCGGCAGGCTCAGGTGCGCCAATGGTGCCAGGTCCCCTGAAGCACCGAGCGAACCATACTGATATACCACGGGGAGAATACCGTTATTATAGAAGTCAATCAGCCGCTGCACAGTCGCAAGCTGCACCCCGGAGTTTCCGTATGAGAGGGATTGCAGCTTCAGGAAGAGCATCAGCCTGACGATCTCATCCGGTACCTGTTCCCCAACACCGCAGGCATGGGACATGACCAGGTTCTTCTGCAGGAGGCCCAGGTCACCAGTCGAGATCACCTTGTCGCAGAGTGAACCAAAACCGGTATTGATGCCGTACAGCGAATCGGTCCGCTGCGAAAGCCTGCTGTCAAGATATTCCCTGCATTTGATGATCTGTTCCCTGCTTCCCTCCGAAAGCTCCAGGCTATTGTCCTTATCGAGTAATGTTGCAATGATCTTCCAGTCGATCACATCGTCGCTGATCTGGTGTATTTTTGTCATAATAAATCACTGTTTTCCCGTTGTGAATTACGGAAAAAAGCCTGAAAGGAAAGATGTTCTTCGACAGCTACCGCTTGAGAACTGTTAACATTTCTTCAAAAGACAGCAGTTGTTGATCGCCGGTTTCCATATGCTTCAGGGTCACCTTCTGGGCATTGACCTCATTTTCACCCACCAGGGCTACGAAGGGAATTTCTGACTGATTGGCGAAAGTCATTTGCTTTTTCATCTTTGCCTGGTCGGGATAAAGCTCTGCACGGATGCCGGCTTTCCTTAATTTTTCCAACATAGGCAGTATGTATTTCACCTCATCCTCACCGAAGTTGACAAACAGCAGTTGTGTATGTTCTTCCGTGGAAGCAGGAAACCGTTCCAGCTGAAGCAGGACATCGTAGATCCTGTCGGCACCGAAACTGATCCCCACACCAGAAACATCAGGCATTCCAAAGATTCCTGTCAGATCGTCGTAGCGCCCACCACCGCATATGCTGCCGATCTGCACCTCATCAGATTTCACTTCGATGATCGCCCCGGTATAATAATTCAGTCCCCGTGCCAGGGTTATGTCCAGTTCAATTTCTGTAGCAGGATCGTCCGTCTCCAGGTATTCCATCAGCTTCCTGATTTCGTTGATTCCCTGTATCCCCACCTGCGAGCCAGAGAGGTAAGACTCCAGCAGGTCAAGTTTCTGCCGGTTATCGCCGTCCATTGCAAATACCGGATCGAGCTTTGCG
>CAZOXI010000535.1:0-3169 GCA_964583445.1 uncultured Bacteroidaceae bacterium
GAAGTCCACATCCACCTGGTACCAATCGACCAGGAATGCCTCCTTGCCCAGGTCATCCAGTTCATAATAATTGCCGTGCTTTTCATAAACTGCCTGGCGTGCAGAATCCCTCAGGGGATTTGGGTCGGGGGTTTTTACATATGCACTTAGAATACACATCTGGATCACGCCGCCATTTTCTTTCAATGCCAGGAGCATGTCATCTGACAGGTTCCTGGGATTATCGCAAAGTGCCCTCGCGCAGGAGTGCGAGGCAATCATGGGTGCGCGCGACTGCTCGATCACATCGTAAAATGAGGCATCGGAAGCGTGCGATACATCGATCATGACCCCCATGTCGTTCATGCGCGACACCACCTCTTCGCCGAAGGGTGACAGTCCACCATGCTCAACGGTATCGGTGGATGAATCGCATATATCGTTGTTGTATGAATGGCACAGGGTTATGTACCGTACACCTTCATTATAAAATGAATCCACCAGGGAGAGGTCCGTCCCGATGGGATACCCGTTCTCCAACCCCAGGAATATCGCATGCTTGTCCTGCTTTTCAATCTTCCTGAACTCCTTCGGACTTACCGCGATTTCCAATTGACCGGAATACCTCGACACCGTGGAACGAATGGAATCTATAATTTCCCCTGCTTCCAGTAATGCCTTCCTGTTCCCCTCCGGTGTGCGTTCCTCCTGACCGATAAACACGGCAAAGAACACTCCATCCAGACCACCTTCTTTCATCCGGGGAAGATCCAGTTTATTACGCCCCCCGTCTTCATCATGCCTTTCACCGAACCTGAATCCTTCGCGGGTCAGCCACATGGGGGTGTCCACATGACTGTCCACCGTGAGTGCGTCCCTGTGGATACGGTTGGCTTTTTCTTTCAGCTTTTCTTCGCTCAGGGTACAGGAAGGGAGTGAAACAATGATTGCCAACAGCAAAAACACGGGGGTGCACGAAACCAGCAAACGGGCGCGTGTAAGCAGGAATGTATTAAGATTCCGTAGTAATGAGTCACGTTGCAGCAGAACGGGACTATGCTTCAAAAGTAAGGAGCTACGTTGCGAAAGAAAGGTATTCCGCTTCAGTAGTAAGAAGCCACGTTGCAGCTTGAAGAGGTGTCGTATCATTTTCGGTTTGTTTTAAAGATCCTAAAACTAATAAAAAAGAGGGAAAGATGAAGCGTTCAGAGAAAAGCTCCCGGTGATGGTGGCAGATTCATCAGAAGCGGCAACAATGCCTGTTACGAGAATGATTATTTACACAATCAGGGTGTTATTTGCAATGGTACCAGGCACTATTCAAAATGCCGTACAGACGATTTTAATTTTGCTGAAGCAGGTGTATAAATGTACAATATATTAGCTATTTAAGATATTTTTTGTTACTTTTAGCTAATATTTTATCTGAATAGTTATGTACACCCTGGAACCGACACCATACGAAATAAGTATGCAGATCGCACAAAGGCACCGTGCGTTGCGTAAGAGACAAAAAACTTCACAGAAAGAAATGGCAGAGCGCTCTGGTGTATCACTCGGGAGCCTGAAAAGGTTTGAGCGCAGTGGCAAGATATCACTGGAATCACTCCTGAAACTGGCACATCTCCTGGGACGCTTAAGTGATTTTGACAAGGTCCTGGAAGAAAAAGAAAATCCTGTGAATATTGAAAGATTATTTAAAACCTAATTAATGCTCAATGACGGGGATAGAAAAAATAGCAGTTTCATTATCTCTTGAAGGACAACATTTTGATGTTGGGGAGCTGGTCCTTTTAAACAGGAAAATATATTTTAAATACACCCCCGGATTTCTTAACAGAGGTCTGAATTTATCCCCTGTAAGACTTCCATATAATGACACAATTGTCAGTGCGGAATTTGAACCATTTGAAGGTTTGTTCGGAGTTTTTAACGACTCCCTTCCAGATGGCTGGGGAAGGCTGCTATTAGACCGTACGTTAACTTCAAAAGGAATAAATATCGCAGAGATTACCCCACTTGACAGGCTTGCATATGTTGGTTCCGGGGGGATGGGGGCACTTGTTTATGAACCGGAAATTGAACCGGGTAAAGCAACCCCGCACAGACCGGAATTGGATGTCATTGCCCGGGAAATCAACCAGGTGCTTGAAGGATCAAGTCCCGAAATCATTGAAAAACTATTTATTCTCGGAGGTTCCTCCGGTGGTGCGAGGCCAAAGATTTTTATTGGATACAACAGTCAAACCGGCAATCTTGTGCACGGGATTGGCAATCTTCCTGAAGGGTATGCGCATTGGATCATTAAATTCCCTTCAGCTTCCGACAGCCGGGAGATTGCCAATATCGAATTTGCATATCATAAAATGGCACAGCTGGCAGGCATTGAAATGAGCGAATGTAAATTATTTGAAGGGGAATCTGGTAGGGTGTATTTTGGGACGAAACGATTTGACCGCATTGGCAATACACGTTTGCATATGCACACAGCGTCCGGAATAATGCATGACAATTTCAGGATGAGCACAATGGATTACGGGCATTTAATGGATTGTGCATTCCGTCTGGAAAAACATGTGCGTGCGTATGAGAAAGTTTTCAGGCTTGCAGCATTTAATGTGTATGCCCATAACCGGGACGACCACAGTAAAAATTTTTCATTCCTGATGAATGCAAAAGGAGAATGGCGTCTTGCACCAGCGTACGACCTCACCTTTTCCTCTTCCGGATATGGTTTTCACAGTACGATGGTGGCCGGAGAAAGTAAAAATCCGGGTAGAAAAGAACTCATGAAACTTGCAACCCATTTTGGGATAAAAAATGCGGTAACAATCATTGAGCAGGTACAGGAGGCAATAAACAGTTGGGATCAAATTGCCAAAGAATGCGGTATCTCAGCAGAGAAAAGGCAATCTATAAAAAGGACACTGGATAAATTAAAAGACTGAAGCCGGGAATAGGGACTAAAGCCAGGAATAGTGAATGAAGGGGGACTAGTCACTGAAGCCGGGAATAGTCAATAAAGCCGGAACTAGAGACTATAGACAGGACTAAAACTAAAGCCGGGTCCTGTGCGACGACAAGATCCCGGCATTATATGTGAATAGGTTGGTTTACCCTGCAAAACGGGCAGCAACTTCGTCCCAGTTAATGACATTCCAGAAGGCACTGATATATTCAGGTCTGCGGT
>CAZOXI010000536.1:0-3168 GCA_964583445.1 uncultured Bacteroidaceae bacterium
CGAACGGATGTGCCCGGTACTTAAGGTCGCTGCGGTCTTTATTCTTGCTCTCACGGCAGGTTATTTTCTGTATTTTCATGTTATTCCCTCTTCTGGCAGCCAGCAATGGATATCATCCCAAACAGAAGTTTATTTACCTGATTCATCCGTTGTATCCTTAAATGCGGCTTCCAGCATCAGGTTTTCGGGTAAAAAATGGGAAAAAGAGAGAAATGTTGAACTGATCGGTGAAGCTTTTTTCGATGTGAAAGAGGGTGTGCAGTTCAAGGTACAAACCGAGCAGGGATCCGTGGCTGTCCTTGGGACTTCGTTCAGTGTAAAAGATCGGGAAGATTATTACGAGGTAACCTGCTACTCCGGGTCGGTCCGGGTAACCACCAGCAGGAAGTCTGTTGTGTTGCGACCCGAAATGACTTACAGGGAGTTGCCTGGCGGCACCCAATTGTATGTCTTTTCTGATCAACCGGAACCTGCGTGGTTGAACAATGAAAGCAGTTTCAGGAGTGTCCCGCTGAACCATGTAATCGACGAACTGGAAAGACAGTACCAGGTATCCGTAGTGACCAAAGATGTTGATGTCGACCAGTTATTCAGCGGCAGCTTTTCGCACGAAAATCTCGATATTGCGTTACAAGCAGTCACAATACCTTTAAATTTGCATTACGAGATCATTGACAATAAAATCGTAATCACTGTTGAAGGTAAATAAATATGCAATTGTCATATTGCTTCTTACCATTGCTGTAAGCAATAATGCATTTGCCCAAACCACTGAAGCTGTACCTCTGGATAGTCTGCTTATACATCTCGAGGACCGGTTCGATGTGGTTTTTACCTATGCAGATGCCAATATTGAAGGACTGTCTGTTACCATCGCCGGAAAGGACAACGACCTGGAATCAATCCTTCTAAAGATTGAGCAGCAAACCCACCTGGCCTTTGAAAAGATCAACACACGGTATATTGCCATACAACACAGGTCTCCCGAAATCAACATTTCAGGAACAATTATCGATCAATCTACCGGGGAAATACTTGCGGCAGCAATTGTTTATTCAGGCAACAGGCATACAGTAAGCGATGAGGACGGTTTTTTTTCGCTCCGGGTCCACCGGGAAAAGGATTCGGTTTTGGTCATCAGGCACGTTGGCTATCATCCACTGACATTGGAGCAGGGTCGCTGGTTTCCTGACACATCTGTGTTCGGGCTGATCCCGGACATCCAGGAGCTGAAAGAGGTGCGTTTAGATTACATTTCCAGGGGAATTCAAAAGCTCCCTGATGGGTCCATCCAGCTTAACATTCAGAACCTGGAAATATTGCCGGGACTCACCAGGCCTGATGTCCTGCAGGTAATCCAGATATTACCCGGTGTACAGAGCATCAATGAATCCGTTTCTGAGATCAACACCAGGGGGGGCACAAACGACCAGAACCTGGTGCGCTGGGATGGGGTCAAAATGTACCAGACCGGGCATTTTTTCGGGTTGATCTCGGCGTTCAATTCACACCTCATTAACCAGACAAAAGTGATCAAAAACGGAACCAGTGCATCGTATGATGAAGGTGTCTCGGGGACCATTGATATGCAACAGCAGGATTACCAGGTCAGTGATTTTGAAATAAGCGCCGGCGTGGATATGCTGAGTGCAGATATCATTATTAAAGTCCCGGTTTCCAACAAATTTTCGCTCATCCTGGGAGCCCGGCATTCTATCAACGGCCTGGTACAAACGCCCACCTATAAAAGTTACTATAACCGGGCTTTTGAGCATACTGAGATTATGCTGACCCGGGCAGGAAATGATACGACGGTGGAAACGTCCCATGATTTCTCCTATTACGATGTGAGTGCCAAAATAATATATGACCTCTCCGTAAAAGATAAAATCAGGCTGAGTGTATTGCACAATCAGAACGATATACTATATGAGGAACGCACCAGCATAGGGGATACCTTATATCAAAGGGAAAGTCACCTCACGCAGTCGAATCTCCTGTCCAATTTAAAATATACACGCTCCTGGTCTGAAGATCATACCACAGATGTATCTGCTTTTATTTCCAACTACCACCTGGATGGCAGCAATGTTTCGATATCGGAGGATCAATATCATTTCCAGGATAACGAAGTGCTGGAATGGGGCGGTAAGCTGGAATCAATAATTAAAATCAACCGTACATCAGAATTTTTAGGTGGCTATCAATTCAAGGAGGTGGGGATCAGCAACGAGGACAATATCCGCATGCCAAATTACAGCAGGGCCGTAAAAGATGTGCTCCGGATCCATTCCCTGTTTGCTGAAGCAGAATTCAATGAACTGTTCAATCATTTATATGTAAGGGCCGGGTTGCGCACCAATTATTTTACGAAGTTCAACCACTTTTCGTTTGAGCCGCGTGTTGCATTGAATTTTCAACTAAGTTCGCATTTCTCACTGGAAGCACTGGCCGAGAGAAAGAGTCAGTACACCACCCAGTTAATCGATTACCAGACAGATTTCCTGGGGATTGAAAAGCGGAGATGGGTGCTGTCCAACAATGAAAGTGTTCCGCTGATTCAAAGTCAGCAATTGTCCACAGGAATCCAATACAGCAGACAATATTTCCTTGCTTCTGTGGAAGGCTTCATCAAAGAAGTAACCGGGATCATCACACCGAGCCAGGGATTTCAAAACCAGTTCGAGTATGTATATTCAACAGGGAACTATTATGCCAGGGGAGTAGAGATCCTTGTCAACAAGCGGTTCAGAAATGCCAATTCATGGATAACTTACACCCTTGCAAAGAACAACTATTTATTTACGGAGCTTACGCCCGCTATTTTTCCGAACAACCTTGATGTCAGGCACTCCCTGTCCGCTGGCGGTAGTTATACACACAAAAACCTTGAATTTTCGGGTGGTTTCAATTACAGGTCAGGAAGACCCTACACACAACCTTCCACGGAGCAATTGAATGAATTTGGTGAGATTATATATGAAGCTCCCAACAGTTCCAGGCTGAGTGATTATATCAGGCTGGATATTTCCGGTACATACAGTTTCAGCATAACCAATGTTAATGGAGAACTGGGGATTTCGGTGTGGAATTTCCTGAACCGCGAGAACATCTATAACTTAAAAATCTATAATCAAAATTAGGAAAAGTGATGTAAATTGTTTATAT
>CAZOXI010000537.1:0-2795 GCA_964583445.1 uncultured Bacteroidaceae bacterium
GACATCCTGGGTTTTGTAGCGGATGAATGTGAAGCGGCAGCATTAATGCTTCCTGTCAGCCATGACGAACAGGATGTAGGAAGGGCAACACAGGGAGCCGCATATTCCCTTTGGGCCAAGGCCCTGCTTTATATGGAAGAGTGGGACCTTGCAGCAGAAAAGGCGTTAGTGGTGACGACACTTGGCTATGACCTGATGCCAAATTATAAAGACAATTTTGATCTCGCATTTGAGAATAACCGGGAATCGATTTTCGAAGTACAACAACAGGGCGAAACCGGAAGTCCGACAGGAAATGCCTTTGGACAGTGGTTTGCTCCACGCGCAGGAGGCATTGGAGGCTATGCATTCAATACGCCGACACAAGATTTTGTGGATGAATTTGAACAAGTCGGAGACTATGTTGACTACCGCCTGGATGTTACCATTATTCAGGATAAGGAGAAATGGGGAGATACAACATTCCAGGCAAACTGGTCGGCCACCGGATATGTAAATATTAAATACAATGTTGAGTTCTCTTCTGTCAGCCAGGATGAATCACAGGGACCCCGGAATTTTGTAGCAGATACCGACCTCAATTTCACTCCAATCAGATATGCAGATATACTTTTGGTACTGGCTGAAGCACTGAATGAGTCTGACCAGACCTCAGAAGCTGTACAATATATCAACCTGGTGAGGGAACGGGCAAGAAACAGCCATCCCGACCTGGAAAATCTGCCTTCAGATCTTTTGGAACCTGTTCCGGAAGCTGTATCAAAAATTGCACTTCGAGAAGCCATCAGGCACGAGAGGCGCGTAGAACTGGGCTTTGAATTCCAGCGTTATTTCGACTTGGTTCGCTATGGTGAAGCGTATGCAAACCAAGCACTTATCGACTTTGAAAATTTTTCATACGAACAACATAGATTTTTTCCTATACCGCAGACTGAAGTGGATATTAATCCATTATTGCAATAATTAATTACTATTTAAATTTCACTAAAATTATCAATTATGAAAAAGAATGTTTTAATGTATGTCGTATTGATTTTGGTAATCTTGCCTCTGGGTTTCGTTTCATGCGAGAAAGATCCTGAGGTTGAAGAGGCAGATAAGACTGCTTTGGTGGCCAAAATTACAGAGGCAGAAGGAATTCTTGCCGATGCTGAAGTCGGTAAACTTGCCGGACAGTACCCGCAAGCTGCTTATGATGCTCTGGATGCTGCTATTACTGCAGCAAAAGCTGTGAATGATGATGTTGAGTCAACACAATCACAGGTTGATGCTACAGTCTCTAACCTTCAGCTGGCTATCGATGACTTCGAAGAAGCTGTGAATGTGGAAGTTTCAGCTGAAAATCTTGTAGCGTATTGGAAAATGGATGGAGATGGAACTGATGCCTCCGGAAACAGTCATGATGGAACATTGAAGCCCGGACTGGTATCCAGGTTCCCGGACGCAGGTGATCCACCAACTGCAGCTACCGACCGCTATGGTGATGCGGGCAAAGCCCTTCATTTTGCGCACGGTGCAAATATCGAAGTTCCTTTCTCTGCAGATCTTAACCCTGATCAAATGACCATCTCTGTTTGGCTGAATGCTGATTCAATTGCTTCAGTAACGCAGTACCTGATGTCGTTGAATAAGTGGGATACCTGGAAGTTTGAATTGCCAAATCACGGAAAACCTTTCCTTACCAGGAAGCTTTCGGATGATTCCTACATCGATAAAGATGCGAATCCAGTGGCTCTCGAGGCGCTGCAATGGTACCAGGTGGTTATTTCAACGGACCAGACTGCATGGAGTTTCTATATCAATGGTGTCCTTGCTGTTGAGTGGGCGTTGGATGCAGGTACTGCCACCCCGATTGCTGCCGATCCTGATGTGAATTTTGTTATTGGTTCTTTCCTGCCTAATGACATGGATTGGACAAAAGACAGCTGGTTTACATCCTACCATGGAAGTATGGATGATGCCAGAATTTATAATAAAGCGCTGACTGAAGCAGAAGTTACTGCACTCTGGAACATGGAAAATCCAGATTAATTTTCATAGATAGAAAGTGGGGGAGTCCAAGCGGACTCCCCCTTTTTATATTACTGATAGTATTGTTGCAATGATGCGAAAACTTAGGTTAACTCTACCTTTCTCGATCCTGTTATCTTTATTTCTTGCCCCGGATCATTTGGCAGGACAGCAGGTTTCTATACCACGGATCGAGGAAATGCCGGCATTTCCCCAACCTTATATAATGAGGGAATGGAAACAGGTCGCTCTTGGCTATGATTCCCTTGTCTATGACCTGGGCGCTTCTGGTGAGTACTTCCCTTTAACAGCCCTTTATAGTTCAACGAGAAACTATCCTGAACATGGCAATTTTCACCAGGTAACTTATGTTGGACAAAACCTGACCCATAACGAGGCGATAAACTCCATGATGGGCGTCATTGGTGCATCTCTGTGTGGTATAGACAAGTCGGACCAGGAGGGTGTCAACTGGGTTTTGATGCTGGAGGAATTTTTTAACAAGCAGAATGGTCAGAACGTATTCCTGAATAATCCAGCGACCAAGACCGGGAACGACTGGTGGTATGAAACGATCCCAAATGTTCTGTTCTACCAGCTTTTTTCACTATATCCGGATGAAGCGCATTTCGCTGAGCAGTTCCTGGTGGTTGCTGACAGGTGGCTGGAAGCGGTCGAAAACATGGGGGCTGATGATGGGCCCTGGTCCATTCCGTACATGAACTACCGTGCATACAACCTGGAAACCATGGAGCCCAGGACCGATGGAGTGCCTGAACCTGAAG
>CAZOXI010000537.1:2805-3164 GCA_964583445.1 uncultured Bacteroidaceae bacterium
GGCCTATGAACAAAGCGGACTGGATAAATACAGGATAGGTGCTGAGTTGTGTATGGAGTACTTTGACGGACTGGAAGAAAGCCCGGTATATGAACTGCAATATCTGTATGGCACCATCCTGGCAGCCCGCATGAATGGTGAGCTGGGTACCAGCTATGACCTTGAAAAAATCATGAACTGGAATTTTGATGTCGGTCCGCTCAGGGTGTGGGCACATACCACCGGCTGGGGTGTGACTGTTGGCAACTGGAATGGTCTGGATGTTTCTGGTCTGACTGGAGCAATCAGCGTTCCCGAAAATACCGATTTCGGGGATTATGCCTTTGCAATGAATTCATTTCAGCAGGCGGGTATTCTTA
>CAZOXI010000538.1:0-3162 GCA_964583445.1 uncultured Bacteroidaceae bacterium
ACAAAGACACTGTGCTCATACATGGCGATCAGTTTTCCCAGGGCCCCTGGTGTAAGTTTCTCCAGGAAAAATGTGGAGGAGGGCCGGTTCCCTTCAAATACTTTATGCGGAACAAGCGCTTCTTCGGCCCCTTCACCCCGTACTTCATCTGCCGTCTTACCGAAGGCCAGTGCTTCTCCCTGTGCGATCATGTTCGCAACCAGGTAATTCTGGTGAGGAGGGAGTACATGCAACGCTTTCCTGAATCCGATAAAATCAGCAGGTACCAAATGGGTTCCCTGCTGGATAAGCTGGAAAAAGGAGTGCTGACCATTGGTTCCAGGTTCTCCCCAGAACACCGGACTGGTCTGATACGATACCTTCTCTCCCTCGAGGGTAACATATTTCCCATTGCTTTCCATAGCAAGCTGCTGCAGGTAGGCAGGAAAACGATTCAGATTGTTTTCGTATGGAAACACGGCCTGTGTCTGCGCTCCGAAAAAATTGGTATACCAAACGGTCAGCAATCCCATGATTACCGGTATGTTGTTTTCAAACGGCGTATGCTGAAAATGCGCATCCATCTGGTGAAAGCCCTTGAGCATGGCTTGAAAATTTTCTGGTCCGATGGCAATCATGGTTGAAAGCCCAATGGCAGCATCCATGGAATAGCGACCGCCAACCCAATCCCAGAACCCGAACATATTCGCAGTATCGATTCCAAATTCTGCAACCGCCTTTTCATTGGTGGAAACGGCCACAAAATGTCTTGCCGTGGCCTGTTCATCGCCAAGCGAGGTTAAAATCCATTCCCGGGCCGTCCGTGCATTGGTCATTGTTTCAAGCGTTGTGAAGGTCTTTGACGAAACAATGAACAGCGTTTCTTCAGGAGATAATCCCAGGACCGCCTCGGCAAAATCGTTTCCGTCGACATTGGATACAAACCTGAAGGTTAGCGAGCGATCAGCATAGAATTTCAATGCCTCATACGCCATTACCGGACCAATATCTGATCCCCCGATGCCAATATTAACAATGTTTTTGATCGGTTTACCGGTAAAGCCCTTCCAGGTTTCATCCCTGATCTGTTCGGCAAAATCCCTCATCCTGTCAAGCACCTTGTGTACTTCCGGCACCACATTCTCTCCGTCAACCCTGATATCGGCATCTGCCGGGGCACGCAGGGCAGTGTGCAACACAGCCCGCTTCTCTGTTTCATTGATCTTATCCCCTGAGAACATACCCCTGATCCGGTCTTCCAGGCCGCGTTCCCTGGCCAGGTCTATAAGAAGCGAAATGGTTTTATCGTTGATTCTGTGCTTTGAATAATCGAAATAAATATCTTCTGCTTCGATGTTGAACCGGCTTTCACGTTGCTTGCTCTCAGCAAACAGCTGTTGAATGGAAGTGTGTTTTATCTCTTCCAGGTGGGAGACCAGACTGGCCCAGCCATCTGTTTCTGTTAAATTCATCATCATTCTTTTAAGTTTATGATCATCTGAGTATGAAGAAACATTGCATTTCTTCACTCCGTTAATCACTGCATTCCTATATATTATTTGTATGTTTTACAAGTTTTCTTTTCTGTTCGATGCTGTTTATCAAATGGTTCCAGCTATCGATAAATGAAGCTGCTCCCTCCTGCTGCAAGGTGTGCGCAAGGGCGTTCACATCAATGTTTTCCTCTTCAAACTGACGTAATATTCCGTCTGTAATGCTGCACGCATGCGGCATGGGATCACTGTTTCTGCCATGATCAGCATAAGCAAGCAGGGTATTTTCCGGCATGGTATTGACCGTTAACGGTGCAACCATGTTTTCGATATAGAGCACATCGCTCACATCCGGATCTTTTGTACCGGTGCTGGCCCAGAGCAAACGTTGTGGAGACACCCCAAGATTCATCAGTCGCTGAACACGCTCTGATTGCAGAAACCGCTGGTATGATTCATAGGATTTTTGCGAAACTGCCAGTCCAAGTTTGTTTTCAAGTCCGCCCGACACTTTCCCTATAACCGCTCTGTCCCATCGACTCACAAAGACCGAAGCTACGGACCTTACATCCGGATTCAGCCCTTTTTCCGCACGTATTTCAACCCCCTTCAACCAGGCATCGGCTGCAGCCTGATATTGATCTGCAGAGAAAAGCAGGGTAACATTTACCGGAATCCCTTCTGCAATCGTCTGCTCAATTGCAGGCAATCCTTCCGGTGTGCCCGGAATTTTAATGAAGACGTTGGGTCTGTTCACCTGCCAGAAAATGGTTTTTGCTGCCTTGATGGTACTTTCAGTATCATAGGCCAGCAGCGGTGAGACCTCAATGGATACGAAGCCGTCCACACCATTTGTCCGCTCAAAAACCGGAAGAAAAAGTTCGGCCGCCCGCTGAATATCCTCAATGGCCAGCTTAAAAAATAACTTTTCATTGTCTGTGTCCTGTCCGGATTCCCTTATCGCCGGATCATAATCCGATGACTTGGTAATGGCATTATCGAAGATAGTTGGATTAGACGTTAATCCGGTTACCGACAATTCCCTGATGTACTTCTCAAGCGTTCCGTCATCCAGGATTTTCCTGGTAATGTTGTCCAGCCAGATGCTGACACCCTGTTCGTTCAGGGTTTTTGTTTTTGTGTTCATTTTTATCTGTTTATTTGTAATTTTATAATACATCCTGCTCCTGCGCTTACAACTCACAATAAGTACTATCCATTGCCAGGTTCTTGCAGGGATAGCGCCAGGTCATCTCCGGATCATCGATGAGATCGTCGGCTTGTTCAGGTCCCCAGGTACCGGCAGGGTACCCATGCAACGGGATTTCCGGATCATTTTTCCAGGCTTCCAGCACAGGCATCACAAATTTCCACGCTTCAATCACCTCCTCAGAGCGCGCAAACAGTGTTGAATCACCTTTGATTGAATCGAAGATGAGACGCTCATAAGCAGATGGTATGCGTTGCTCTGCAAGATCGGCATAATGAAAATCCATGTTTACATTCTGAACCTCAAAACCGGCCCCGGGAGTTTTCATTCCAAATTTCATAAGGATCCCCTCATCTGGCTGAATCCTCAATACCAACTGGTTACATGAACTGCAATCTGCCTGTCCCGCGAACAGGGAATGAGGCGTTGGCTTAAAATGGATCACCACTTCAGTAACACGCGTGGGCAATCGCTTCCCTG
>CAZOXI010000539.1:0-2942 GCA_964583445.1 uncultured Bacteroidaceae bacterium
CCCGCTGCCTGTATTTTTCGTATTCTGGATACTTCGAGGCAGAGATTCCTTCGCTGAAACTGCTGCTGCCCCAGAAAAGTAAGACCAGCAGGACCGCACCTATGATGGACCAGTTGAGCCATTGCCCTGTAGCGGCAACGCTGAACAGGTAAAAGACAATCCATATCGCCTGCTCTGAGGCATAGTTCGGATGCCGCACGATACCCCACAACCCAGCATCCAGAAAACCCTGTTGATACTTTTCAGGCAATTTAAGTCCCTGCTCCAATATTTGGTTTTTCTTCTTCTGAAAATGCCATTGCTGCTGGTCAGCAATGGTCTCGGTTATCACAAAAAACAGGAACAGTGCAGTGATCAACATATCGAACCATCCAATAGGCGCACCGTTCATGCTCTTCAATGCAGGCAGGGTGAACAGTAGGATCAGCCCCATCTGGTAAAAAGATATAAACAGGAGATTAAATAATTGCCATTTCCACCAGGAAGAAAATTCCGGTTTTGACCGGAGTACGGCCCACCGGTAATCTTCCTCTCCGGTCCAGAACCTGAAAGAATAACCCCCGCGGCGGTTGAAGTTATATGTAAGCCTTATTCCCCAGATGGTTACCAGGGATGCCATCAGTAACAACCTGGGCTCCAGGTCCGCACGTATCGCCACGATCCATACATAAGCGATGGGGATGAGGCTCCACAACTTGTCCACCTGGCTGTAGTTGTCTGAAACCAGGCTCACAAGGAAACAGGCACCGGCGGCGATGATGTAAATCGTTACCAGGTCCCGCAGCACATCCACCTGGTAGGTTGTAAGCGGTTCATTGAATCGAAAGGCAAAGAAGGGGATGACAATGATCGTCAACAGCAGAAAAAGTGCGGTTTTCCACATGATCAGGCAGTTTTAGTGAAACGGTAGTTGAATGGTTTTCAGAAGTAAATATAGTAAACCCTTTTGAAAATCAAAGCACAATCTTCTCTCCAAAAATCTGAGCCTGCCTTGAATCATAACCAAAAATTGAATTTCAGGACCCGGGACAACCAGGGCCCCTGAAAATGTCGGTACCTACAATCACCCTGAATACTTTAAATGATCCCCTATTTACAGTATAATTCCAGCCACTGGTCCTGTTCCCATAATACATGCAGAACGCTCTCTTTTGCCCGGTAACCATGACTTTCCTTTGGCAGCATAACCAGCCGTGCAACGCCCCCCAGGCCTTTGATCGCGTTGAAATAGCGTTCACTTTGCATCGGGTAGGTGCCGGAATTATTGTCTGCTTCGCCATGTGTAAGCAACAAAGGTGTTTTCATTTTATCAGCATGCATGAAAGGTGACATGCGGTAATATACCTCCGGTGCCTCCCAGTAATTGCGTTCCTCGCTCTGGAAACCAAAAGGTGTAAGTGTGCGGTTATACGCTCCGCTTCGGGCAATGCCGGCAGCAAATAGATCGGAATGGGAAAGCAGGTTAGCGACCATGAACGCCCCGTAGCTGTGTCCGCCGGCGGCAACTCTGTTCCGGTCAATATACCCAAGCGCATCCACCGCATCAATTGCAGCCCTGGCATTGGCAACCAGCTGTTTTCTGAAACTGTCGTTGGGTTCCTCATCTCCTTCTCCAACGATGGGAAAGGAGGCATCGTCAAGCACAACATATCCACGGGTTACCCAATAGATCGGGGATCCATACCAGGGAAAAGTAAAACTATTGGGATTCTGTGTATTCTGTCCGGCACTGGACCGGTCTTTGAATTCCCTCGGGTAGGCCCAGAGAATCATCGGCTTTTTCTCTTTTGCTTCCAAATCGTAATCCATCGGCAAATACAGTGTGCCGGTCAGCTCCAGCCCGTCTTCCCGCTGGTAACTGATCACCTCCTTGTGCACATCCTGGATGCTCTTGAACGGATTCTCAAAAAAAGTGATCTGATCAAGATTGTCCTGCTTCAAATTCCGGAAGTAGTAATTCGGATATTCATCGGGTGATTCGAGCCGTACCAGCAACCTGTTATTTCTGGGATCATATGACCGCAGATCCTCCAGGCGGTCGGTGTATTCAGACTGATACAGGCGCTTCTTTTTCAGATTTTTCAGGTTCAACCGGTCCACAAAAGGAAACTGCCCCTCATCTGAATAGCCATCACCAACCAGGTAGACGAACTTTCCATCCAGGGCAAGAACCGACCGGCCCATTTCATTTCTTTCCATGACAAAGTCTCCCGGATCGCTGTATTGATCCTGCCTGTTGCGGTCTTCGATCACCACGGGGTCCTCATTTGGATCTGACGGGTTGAAAAGGTAGGTTTTTGTGTTCCTGTTGTTCCACCAGTAATCTGTAACAATGGCTGTTTTCTCATTTCCCCACCGGATCCGTGAGAACCGGTTGATTGTCTTCATTAAAGGCTGCGGAGCCTTATCAAAAGGTGCGTCCAGCTGAAAGAGTGCATCGCGGAATTCCACATCTTTTGCGGGGTCCCCTCCGTCGAGTGCCTCGGCAAATACCAGGGAAGCTGGCTGGTCATTGCGCCATCCTTCGATACGCCGACCCTCTCTGACTGCCATAAAACCTTTGGGAAGATCTTCGATCAATGGTACTTCTACAATTGTTTCCACCTCGATACCCTCAGAGGTATAGACGGTTGTTTTTGAAGGAAAACGGTAGTAAGGAACCAGGTAGGAGAAAGGGCGCTGAACAGTGCTGATCATCAAAAAATTTCCGTCGGGAGAAAAACTGATCCCGGCATACATTGCACCATGCATCCATTTTTCGGAAGTACCATCCACCGATACTTTGTAAAGATCTGACATGGCCAGCTGTTCAAAATTGAACTCGTCATTCTTGTTCTGCAAAAGATCCTGGTAGGTCCGGTTTTGTGCCAGCCTGCCATCACTTATTGATATGGTAGGGCCGGAGGGAATAACACCTGTAGCTGTTGATGCAAGAATGACAG
>CAZOXI010000539.1:2952-3161 GCA_964583445.1 uncultured Bacteroidaceae bacterium
ATCAGTGGGTTCCTGGTTGCGGCAACCATCTTGATCAATAAATGCTGACTGTCCCCGAACCAGTTGATCGCATCGCCCATATTGGCGTTTACCCGGTCCGTGGTAACGGGTGATGCAACCCCGGTTTGTATATCCAGGACCCAAACCTCCACTCCATCTGAAGTGGTATGGGTCATCGCGATCTTTTGCTGATCCGGTGACCATGTGAA
>CAZOXI010000540.1:0-3144 GCA_964583445.1 uncultured Bacteroidaceae bacterium
ACCAAGTGAAATGAAAAGGGACAGTGAATTTATGAATCGCTCAATTTAGGTAACATTTAGCCAATTCCTTATTCTGGACATGATTGTTTTATTAACTTTAGCTACTCATTCTGTTTGCCATGGAATTTAATTTTGAAGTTTTTATATACCAGCTCCCCTTGTGGGGATTTATTGTTCTGTCTTCTATTGTAGCCTTTCTGGTAACGTATGTTTCAATACCTGCCATTGTAAGCGCATCCAAACATCTCAACGTCTTTGAACCGAAATCATCAAGGGGTTCACATCATGGTGATGTCCCGACATTGGGAGGAGTAGCGATATTTATAGGCATTGTCATTTCAGGTACACTCTTTTTGCCTATTAACATAATTGAAGATTATCGCTATCTTTTCGCCGCTTTGTTGATTCTCTTTGTTTTTGGAGTAAGGGATGACCTGTTGGTGCTGAAAGCCAAAAATAAATTTTACATTGAGCTGCTTGTTGCAATGATTGCGACCATATTGGGTGATATAAGAATTACCAGTTTCCAGGGATTCCTGGGTGTAGAGGAAATCCCTTACCTTGCCAGTGTTCCCTTTTCTGTTTTCGTCTATATTGTTATCATCAACGGCTTCAATTTAATCGATGGGATTGACGGACTTGCTTCCGGAATAGCTATCCTGGTTTCTTTGGCATTTGGAGCTTTGTTTCTGTTAAATGATGACAAGTCGTACGCCTATGGACCCTTCATGCTTGCTGGTTCTTTAGCTGGTTTTTTCAGGTTCAACGTGTTCAGCAAGAAAAACAAGATCTTCCTGGGGGATACGGGATCGCTAACGATCGGATTCTTAATTGCAACGATTACAATCACCCTGCTGGAACAGTCCAGCAGTGGAGGTGTTGTTCATCAGCTGATTTCAGTTCCGGCACTGACCATTGCCATTCTGATCGTACCCCTTTTCGATACACTCCGGGTATTTATTTTGAGAATCCTCGGCGGAGAATCTCCCTTTCAGGCAGACAGGAAGCATATTCATCACCGTTTACTGAGTATGGGATTCTCCCATCAGAAATCTACACTGTTGATCATGTGTTCCAACCTGCTCATTATCGGAATTTCTCTGTTGTTTGGTGCACTCATTGGGGCATTGAACCTCTTGATTGTTTTTTTCGTTGCCGCAGGACTGAGCTATATACCCGTCCATGTAGTGGACAGAAGAAATATTGAGACGCATTGATAATTTTAGCATAGTTTTTGATAGAATTTGGTCATTAGGATTAATTTAGATAGTAGGAAATAGTTATTATCGCCATGATATGTATAAATCAACATATGTTATTGAAGGTTTTCTTTTAGCTAAAAAACCTTTTTCAGTTCGATCACTGAGCCACAGTTCGCCTTGAGATGAATTTTTGAATTACATGAGCCATGGAATTGTTTTTAGAAAGCTATATTGATAATGCTGACTGGTGGTGGTCTGCAGTCACAGGAGCATTGGTCGCCTTTCTGCTAACCTGGTTTACAATTCCTGCAGTAGTAAGGATATCCAAACATTTGAATCTTTTTGAAAGGAATTCCAGCAGGGGCTCACATGAGGGGAGTATTCCCACGCTTGGCGGGGTTGCTATTTTTGGTGGAATAGTTGTTTCGGGATCAATCTTTCTGCCGGCGGAGATCATGCCGCAATACCGGATCATAATCGCCTCTATGGTTTTGTTGTTTTTTGTAGGCGTCAGGGATGACCTGAAGTCGGTCAAATCGAAAAGAAAACTCTTGTTTCAGTTAATTGTGGCACTAATGATCACCATCCTGGGAGATGTGCGTATCACCAATTTCCAAGGTTTTCTGGGCATCTGGGAGATGCCTTATCTTGTCAGTATCCTTTTTTCTGTTTTTGTATATCTCGTAATTATTAACGGCTTCAATCTAATTGACGGTATTGACGGTCTTGCATCAGGGGTAGCAATTCTGGCATCAATCACTTTTGCGATCCTGTTTGCCGTCAACCGCGAACCCATCTATTCAATTGAACCCATCATTATTACAGGATCATTACTCGCTTTTTTCATATATAATGTATTTAGCAGAAAAAATAAAATCTTTTTGGGGGATACTGGCTCATTGACCATCGGTTTTCTGATCGCAGTAGTGACTGTATATTTTATTGAAATTGATCGCGCCGAAGGGCACCTTCATTATATTATTTCTGTCCCGGCAATGACCTTTTCCATCCTGGTGGTACCTCTTTTTGATACATTGCGCGTTTTTGTAATTCGAACGATCAGGGGACAATCCCCGTTTGCTGCCGACCGTAAGCATATTCACCACCGGTTGCTGGACCTTGGCTTCAGTCACTTG
Source organism: uncultured Bacteroidaceae bacterium (assembly GCA_964583445.1). Taxonomy (GTDB): domain Bacteria; phylum Bacteroidota; class Bacteroidia; order Bacteroidales; genus M55B112. Next base: position 2,339 of record CAZOXI010000540.1, read on the forward strand.
AAAGCCACCCTGATCATTGTCATGGCAAATTTGCTGATCATTGCAGTGGTTTTGCTTTTAAGGGATTTAAGGGGCTACCTGCTTGTCCTGGTCACGCTTGCAATCTCAGCGGGTTTGAGTTATATTCCGGTGTATTTGGTGGGAAAGACTAAAGGGGTGGATTGATATGTTGACTGAAATAATTCGGCAGAATGCAATGTATATATCTGTAGAAAGGATTTCAGAACTCTGAATCAAGTATTGGAGTTAATAATAAAGCGCAAAATATATTTGCACTTTCCCCTTAAACTGTATTTTTAATAACCTGTAACATTTTTGATGCGAGAATCTTGCGGTCAAAGTCTGCAGCCAATTTTTTACAACCCTCTTTCATTTTATTAACCAATCCACTGTTATTAATTAATTCTACTGATTTTAATATAAAATCGCTTTCATTTTCAGGTTCATAAAATATTCCTGCATTGTATGATTCAACAATGCTTCGTGCCTCCCCATCTACACCTAACAGGATCGGGACTTCCATAGCAGCTGTTTCAAATATTTTTGAAGGGATCACCGTTTTAAATAAATCGCTTTTTCTCAGATTAATGACAGCTGCATCAAGAATACTCAGGTAATTTGCAACCTTATTTTTAGGAATAGCATTTAACATTGTTACATTTCCTATCTTTTCTTCAGCAACTTTCTTCAGTAAATTTTCTTTTTCAGCACCATTACCTATAAGAAGAAAGTGAATTTTTGGTTCAGTCCTTTCAAGTGATTTTGCACAATCCAGAATAAAATCGAGCTTATGCGCCATCCCGTGT
>CAZOXI010000541.1:0-3144 GCA_964583445.1 uncultured Bacteroidaceae bacterium
ATCGTTGGAACAGGGAACATGCAAAGCGAAGGAGTGGGCTCTTACTGGCCCTTTGCCACCGGAAAACGCATCACCCATGCCAACCTGCTGTTGAAGCAGATCATTGAAACACCACGTACTACCTTTACCCTGGTCCCCAATCAGCACATCGGGGTATGGAAAGTGGGCTTCAAGCCACAGCTGCTCATGAGAGAATACCTTACGCGTCGTGGTGTAGCCAAGCTGCGCAGCAGCCAGCACCAGCCTGCACGATGTCCCCTGCTGGGTTATGAGTTGAATTATCTCACTATTGAAGGATCCAAGATCCCCTCCAGGTTCCTGAAAACCTATAACCAGGTCGAACTTGGAGAAGACGGGTACGATGCAGGTGCGGAGATCCTGACCAAATTTTTCAAGGAGGAACTGCAAAAATACCTCGACAAGGAGCTGCTGAATACGGGCCGGAGGATCATTGATGCATGCATGTCCGATGCAACGCTGGATGAATACAACGAGATTGTCCCCATGAGCTACCGATACTCGTTCAGTAACATGGAAGACTACGAACAGAACAACGGAAAATAGTGTATACTTCAGCATTGTGTTATATTTGCAGTAACACATATTATGAAGAAAAAAGAAAAACGGCTGATCGGTCGCGCAGACAGAGCAGATTTTCCGCAACTTGAGTTAAATAATCTTGATGTAAAGATCGACACCGGTGCCTACACTGGTGCCATACACAGCACGAACATCCAGGAGATCGAGGTCGAAGGTAAAAAGAAAATCAGGTTCACCCTGCTGGACAAAACACATCCGGAATACAATTTCAGGGAATTTGAATACTCAAACTACCGGCAAAAAAGAGTCAAAAACTCCTTTGGCGTTTCCGAAAAAAGATTTGTGATCGAAACCCTCATTGTCCTTTTCAATGAAGCTTTTCTTACCGAATTTACGCTTTCGGAACGTGGAGAGATGAAGTATCCGGTGCTGATCGGCAGAAAACTGCTCAATAAGCATTTTCTTGTCGACACAGCGAGAACCAACCTATCCTTTAAAGCAAAAATCAAAAAAGAACTCCAGGAGAATGAAAATAGTAATCCTGTCCCGCAACCCTGAATTATACTCCACCCGCAGGCTGGTTGAGGCTGCAGGGAAAAAGGGACATGAAGCGCTGGTGGTGGACCACCTGAAGTGCAATATCGTCATTGAGAAGAAAAAACCCAGCATATATTACCAGGGCGAACAACTCGAAAATGTGGATGCCGTGATCCCTCGGATCGGGGCATCTGTCACGTTTTACGGCACTGCCGTGGTGCGTCAGTTTGAGATGATGAAGGTGTTTACCGCGGTGGAATCCCAGGCGCTGATACGTTCACGTGACAAGCTCCGGAGCCTGCAGATCATGGCGCGGGCCGGTGTCGGACTTCCCAAAACGGTGTTTACAAATTATTCCAAGGACGTGGACCAGGTGGTGTCATCGGTGGGGGGCGCACCCCTGGTGATCAAGCTCCTCGAAGGAACGCAGGGATTGGGCGTGGTACTGGCCGAGTCGGAAAATGCCGCCAAGTCGATTATCGAAGCCTTCAATGGCCTCAAGGCACGGGTCATTGCACAGGAATTCATTGAAGAAGCCGGGGGTGCCGACATTCGTGCTTTTGTCGTGGAAGGAAATGTCGTCGGGGCGATGAAACGCCAGGGCAAAAAAGGAGAATTCAGATCCAACCTCCACAGGGGCGGTACTGCTTCTATTGTGGAGCTTTCAGAAGAGGAAAGAAACACAGCCCTCAAGGCCACCAGGGTACTGGGACTGGGCATTGCCGGTGTGGATATGCTGCAGTCCAAAAGCGGCCCGCTGGTGATCGAGGTCAATTCTTCGCCCGGACTGGAAGGGATCGAAGGTGCCACCGGCAAAGATATCGCCAGGGAGATCATCAGTTACGTGGAACGCAATGTCTGAACAACAACATAAATGCCCGCACATCTGCGCAAATTTGAAAAATAAAATAATTTTGCTGAACCGTTAAGCAATGTCTGAGCAACACCTTCATATCCTTGGAAAAGACATTCCACGCGGGGAAAGCACACGCCTCGAACTGGAGGTCGCCCGGTTGCATACCCGCAACCGTATCCAGATCCCGATCAACATCGAAAGGGCACATGAAGACGGACCCGTATTGCTGCTGCTGGCAGGCATCCATGGCGATGAAACCAATGGCGTGGCTATCGTGCGGGAGATCATCAGCTCCGGGAACCATCGCCCGGCCCGGGGCACCATCATCAGCATCCCGGTATTCAATGTATTCGGATTCCTCAACCAGGCCCGTGAGCTGCCGGACGGCAAGGATCTGAACCGCGTTTTTCCCGGATCTGAAAATGGTTCGCTGGCCAGCCAGTTTGCGTATCATTTCCGCACCAAGATCGCACCCATTGTCGATTATGCCATCGATTTTCACACCGGAAGTGCGGACCGGAATAACATCACGCAGATACGCTGCAACCTGAATGGAGAAGGCATGCACGACCTGGCCATGGCCTTCGGGGCCCCGTTCGTGATCCATTCCAAACCCATCCCGAAATCCATCCGGGAAACCATGATCAAAATGGGAAAGAAGGTGCTCCTCTTTGAAGGTGGAAAAACACGGAGCCTGGATCCGGAAGTAATCCGCTACGGGGTGAATGGTGCCGTAAATGTGATGCGCTACCTGGGAATGGAAAAAGGAGCACCGGAAATCAAAACCCCCTCCGTGGTCATCCAAAAGACCAAATGGCTCAGGTCTCCTTCCTCGGGACTCTTTGAGCCGGAAGATATCAACGGGAAATTTGTCGATAAAAAAAACCTGCTCGGCACCATCAAAGATCCCTATGGCGAATACAGCAAAACCGTTCGTGCCCCCTTCCCCGGGTATATTGTCTGCAGCAATACCGCCCCGATCGTCAACCGCGGCGATGCCCTGTTCCATATCAGCACCGAAGTGCCGGCAGACCACTGAACTATCTGCAGATCAATGAACTACGAGCATACCCCTGAACTTCCTTATGCAGACCACTGAACTATCTGCAGACCAATGAACTACAAGTATACCCCTGAACTTCCTTATGCAGACCAATGAACTACCTGCAGACCAATGAACTACAAGTATACCCCTGAACTTCCTTATGCAG
>CAZOXI010000542.1:0-3143 GCA_964583445.1 uncultured Bacteroidaceae bacterium
AGTATCATAATCAGCTAAATTTATAAAAATTAATCTTTTTTATTTTCAAATATTTGCAAATGTTGACTGATTACATTAGAAAACATATCTAAAGCCGGAAGTTATGAAGAAAGTCCTGTTGTTTACATTGTTCATTGGATTTGCAATGGCCCATATCTACTGTGAACCTGTTGCCATCCTGGTTCCAGGGAATCAAAATGTTGTTGAAGAAACTGCTTCAGTAGAATTGCAGAAGTACCTGTCACTCCTGTATCCTGAAGATGATTTCACAATCGTAGGGGAAATGCCTTCCGAGCATAGAAAAGTGATCCTTTTAGGGACGGTTCAGAAGCTGAAAGCCTATAAGGAACTGCTGCCTGCAGTGCTTCCCGGAAAACCTGAAAGTTATTCCATAACCACTTTGTCTTCCATTGACAGGGAGGTTGGAATCATTGCCGGCTATGACGATGCTGGAACTTTGTATGCAGTTTATTCGCTTTTGGAGAAGCTGGGGTGCGGTTTTTACCTTTCATATGAAACACTTCCGGAAGAGAGAACAAGGTTTTCATTCCAGGAGTGGAATCTTTCGGATTCGCCCGCGTATCCTGTGCGACTGGTCTTCAATTGGCACAATTTTCTTTCAGGTATCACTACGTGGAATATTGACGACTGGGCCCTTTGGATAGAGCAATCGGCAAAAATGAGATACAATACCATCATGATCCATTCTTATGGAAACAATCCTATGATGGAGTTCGAATTCAACGGGGAGAAAAAAGAAGTGGGTTACCTGGCAAATACGGCGAAAGGCCGGGATTGGGGAACAAATCATACCAACGATGTAAGAAGGTTATATGGAGCACGTTCTTTCTTTGATGACAGCATTTTTGGAGCGGAAGCATCCAAAGTCCCCGACGCCGAAAGGGTTGATGCTGCTATCCAATTGGCACAAGATGCTTTCAAAAAGGCGGATGAATACGGTATGGATGTAGCGTTTACTTTTGATGTGGGTGACCCAAGATCGCTACCGTCAAACATAGTCAATACACTTCCTGAACATGCGAAATTAAAAACAATGGGCACCTGGTATCCCCATCCTGAAACAGAGGAGGGATTTGAGTATTATAAAGCCCAGGCCCGGCAAATTCTCGAAATGTACCCGCAGATCGATTATTTTGTACCCTGGGTCAGGTACAGGGTTCCCCATCAGTCATCTGACTTTATGCGCGTGGAGCAATTTCCCGATGCATGGGAACGGGACTTTAATTCCGGGATCTCCAGGGAAAACCTGGAGGACAATACCTTCACACGAAGCATGTATTTTATCGGTAAAATCTGTGAAGCATATCGTGTAGCGGTTGACGAGTTGGGATTTGGCGATGTGAAAATGGGAATAGGAACCTGGAATTGGGCTGCCTTCCCGACGATGGATAAATTTCTGCCGGAAGAGTATGAATTTTTCCCCCTGGATTGGTACATGAATTTTCATACGGATAGCACTGTCCAGACCCTCACCTCAATTGATCCCAGCCGAAATGTTCATCCGATTGTCTGGGCCCACCACGACGACCACCGGTATATTGGGAAACCCTACACTCCGTATGAGAATTTTGCTGATATGTTGGAACAAAGAAATGCAGCAGGTTTTGGTATTATTCACTGGACCACCCGGCCGCTGGAGCTCTACTTTAAAAGCTTGTCACAGCAGGTGTGGGAAAGCACACTGAATGAACCTTTAGAAGTTACTGTCGAGGAATTTGCGAAAAAAACCTTTGAATGCAATGCCCCGGTTTTCAAACAATACATAGTTGAATGGATTACAAGAGCTGCCATGTTTGGACGCGAAACTTCCGAGTATTTTTACGATATGAAAGATACGGAACCACGGCTAAAACGCTTTCAACTGGGGAAATACGGTAATCCCCTGGATTATCCTGAGAATGCTGTGGAGGAAGCCCAAAAACGGTTAAAGATCCTTGATGAAATCGACACGATGAAATTATCAGAACAGGGCAGGGATTGGTACAGGTACTTCTACGAGTTTGAAAAGTTTGTTATCAGTTTTAACCAAAATCAAAAATACCTTATTGACGCCTTCGATCTTATAGAAAAGAAGGAGTTTATAAAAGCAAGAGAAATATTAAGCAAGGCGAATCCGGAAGAGACCATCCGCCTGTATGCTGAATTCTCGTCCCAGGGATATATCACGCAGGGTGAAAAAGGATTGATCGTTTCATTGAATCTCAGGTGGCTGCCTGATTTTTACGTATTCATGCAAAAGCTGAGGATGATCCCGGTGCGGTATAATTTTGCACCCACCTTTCATGAACCCATGGCACGGAGCGCCGGGAAATACACTTTCTTTTATACAGAAGATAAGGAGGTATGGCAAAGTATGGGAGAAAAAGAAACCGGATTTAAAGTGAAAGTTGCCCGGGACGTTGAAGGTTTGGATGAAACAACCACCACGCACATCGAATTTGATCAATCCTATGCATTTGAGCTGGGCATCTGGAGACCACTTCGCAGGCTGGAACCCTGGCAGGATGAATCATTGTTGCCCGGGGAATATGAGGTGGAACTGACTTTTTATGATCCGGACCTCGCGAAGGCCGGGAACAGCATTTTTGAAATCCATATTGTCGACAAGAGCGGGAAAGCGGTTGCCGAAAAAAATGTAGATTTTTCTTATGAACCTGGCCAGGATCATCAACCTGTTCGAATACGGATACCGTTTTCCGTTGAGAAAGGACAGAAATTGTATCTTAAGTTCCTTCCCCAACAGGGAAACATCGTATTAAACAGCCTGGTAATTCATCCTGTTGAGTAGTTTTTTAATTGAACAATACTGGGGCCCGGTAAGCATGCTTTACCGGGCCAGGTGTACGAAATCTAATCCGGAATGTCTAAACTTTGGAATAACCAGGCAGAACTTTTCGCTTTGGTCCGAAAGGAACTGTTTACCGCCCTTGTGGGTGATGTCCTTGACAAAATGGGATATTTTCACCAGTTTCTCCCACAAAACCTCAAGCCACTTGATTCGGGGATGGTTGTGATTGGCCGGGCCATGCCTGTGCTGGAGGCTGATGTATTTGCGGATGCATCTGAAGACTCAAATAATTCTCTTTTGAATCAACCCTTTGGGCTCATGTTCGAAGCCCTGG
>CAZOXI010000543.1:0-3136 GCA_964583445.1 uncultured Bacteroidaceae bacterium
ATGGGAGCCGCGAAACGGCTGTGTGAAATGGTAATTGAATCCCGATCAAGAAATCCGGAGAATCATCTTACACAATTCGTAATTACACGCTTTGGAAATGTTCTGGGATCAAATGGTTCTGTGATTCCGATTTTCAAAAAGCAAATAGAGGAAGGTGGACCTGTTACAGTAACACATCCGGAAATTACCCGCTATTTTATGACCATCCCGGAGGCCTGTCAGCTTGTTCTGGAAGCTGGTTTCATGGGGAATGGGGGAGAGATTTTTGTATTCGATATGGGTAAACCTGTCAAGATTGTTGACCTTGCCAGACAAATGATCAGGTTGTCCGGATTTGAGCCGGATATCGATATACAAATCTCATTTTCAGGCTTGAGACCTGGTGAAAAGTTATACGAGGAACTACTTGCAGACAAAGAAAATACTTTGCCCACACATAATCCAAAAATAAACATTGCACAAGTTGAGACTACGGATTTCATGGTTGCCCTGGAGGTAAAAAACCTGTTGGGATTTCTTTATTCCTATTCAAAGAACGACATAGTTATCAAATTAAAGCAGCTAGTGCCTGAATACAGAACAGAGATTGAGAAGAAAGAAGGGGAAGAAGCATTGTCGCGTACAGCGATGTAAGTTAGAATATATGGCGTTGGAGCTCAGGGAGATTATTCATGATAGAATTACCAGAATTATTGCAATCATTTGTTTGATTCTGGTTTTTTTTTATGCCATCTTACGATTGACAGTTTTTGAGACTGATCCTCTGATCCCTCTTTTGAATTCTTTATACAAATTTTATCTTCTTTTACCAGAATGGATATCAAATACGATATTCGGGCTGGCTGATGCAAACGTTCGCGTATTGGATCACCAGCTTGTTTTTGCGTCAACTGATTATTATCAGATCAAGTATGAAAAATATTTGGAAAACTGGCATGACTACCTTCTCTACAAGAAGTGGAGTTTGCTTGTCCTTGCCTTGATCTGGGTAAATTTTTCAGCATTCAAACGAAAATTATTTTATACGTTTGGATTCATTATAGTGCATATATTTGCGGTAGTAGGAGGGCTATATTTAATGGGAGTTCTTGGACCAAAGCTTGTTGATGAAAGCACTTCGTTTTTTCTTACCCCCACATTATTCGGCACTGTATTTTTCTATGTATTCGTGGGTGTTTGGGTTTTGAAAAATAGAAATGAGATAAGGGAAACAGTAAAAAAGATCGGGATTAATTGGTATATTTCAGATAATAGGTTTTTCGAGGTTTTAATTTTATTGTTCGCTTTATTAATTCTGAAGAATTACTTAATACCATTTTTACCATTTAAACCATATGTGCTTTTTCTCCTTGAGACAAGTCGCTTAATGGCCTCTTTTTTTGGTTACCAGGGATATATTGTCGGAGATCAATTGCAAGGTCTCAATGGGGCACTTGCACTTTCAAAGCACTGTCTCGGATTTGTAACTATGTTTATATTTGGAGCAATGGTTTTCTTAACGAGAATTCCAGATCGAAAAAATATAACAGCCTGGTATCTTTTTATAGGGTTAATATTGCTTTTTGTATTAAACATTGCCCGGCTGGTTTTGGTTTTTATTGTTGCACAGGGTCCAGATGGGTACCAAAGGGCTAATATTCATCATGAGGTCTATAACATAGTTATTTATGTATTTATATTTATATTATGGGTGATTTGGTTTGAGTTTTTCCTAAGAAGAGATATAAAAGGTGCCAGGAATTCAGCAAAAGAACAATAACAGTTTATATTTAAAATATCTATACATTTATGCTATGAAAAATATATAGGATTATGAGAGTACTCCGACTTAAATGCACTTATCAATTTTTTAGTATTATATTTTTTACGTTGATACTACTGCTTATTAATTCGTGCGCGCCGACAAAAAGAGCAGCATATTTTAGGATTAATCAGGAGGTACGAAACTTTGAACAACCTGATCGTTCCTATGATATTGGTAAAGACAGTCTTTACATTATCAAACCAGGTGATGAACTATATATAACGGTTTCAACTTCAGATAATGAACCTAATAACTTCGGAACAAGTGAGATAGGTTTCACAGATATTGAATTGCTTAGCTACCTCATAGACAGGGATGGTTTTGTAAAGTTGCCTTATATAGATAAAATCAAACTGTCCGGTATGACCATTGATGAAGCATCAGGTATCATTGAATCTGAGTTATCGCAATATTTATATCAACCTGTTGTTTCAATGAAACTTGTTAACGCCCGTATCACCGTTCTTGGGGAAGTACGGTCGCCCGGCGTTTACAGGATCAATAATAAATCCATCAATATCTACCAGGCGTTGGGTTATGCTGGTGATATAACAGTTTATGGGAACAGGAAGAATGTGCTGATAGTGAGAGAACAGAATCAGATTGTTACGAAGAAATATGTGGATCTCACAAATGATCAGATACTAGGATCGCCCTGGTATACATTACAGCCTGATGATATCATTTACATTGAGCCTTTGCAGAGAAGGGTATTGGGAACCGAAACAGTTCCCTGGGGTTTAATCACCTCTGCGATTTCGACAACTGTAGTTATTTTGACATTTATGATTACCATAACGAATTAGATTGCATAATTAACTGATGGAAAACAAACAGAATAGCCAGAATATTGATATTAAGTTCCTCCTGGGTGTAATTTTAAGGAATTGGATATTCATTGTTCTTACAACAATAATTTTCCTTGCCGTTGCAATTGTCTATCTGAAGCTTTCTTCACAAACATTCCTTGTGAGCACCAAAATACTCATTGATGTAGATGATCAGCGTCAAAGAGGCGGGACCAGTGAGTATTTTGATGTAAACGAATTGATGAGAGAGAACAAATCATTGCAAAATGAATTGGTTTACCTTAGTTCAACACCATTGATTAAGGAGGTTGTGGAAGACATGAATATGATCACATCTTATTACATGCAGGAGGGAAGAGTGCCTATACCCAGGGAATTGATGTTCACTTTAACAGATATCTATAAACAGTCACCATTTATTGTCGTTGTAGATGAAAATCATCCACAACCTCTCAACACCCTCTTATATGTCAGAATAAGGGATGATGAGACTTTTGCAATTGCGGGTTATAACGAAGATGCA
>CAZOXI010000544.1:0-3133 GCA_964583445.1 uncultured Bacteroidaceae bacterium
TGACAGTTACAGTTGAAAAAACAGATTACGAGGAAAAAGTAGACAAGGTATTGCGTGATTACCGCCGCAATGCCAATATCAAGGGCTTCAGGCAGGGCAACGCCCCCATGGGTATGATCAAACGCATGTATTATGTGCCGGTGCTTGCCGACGAAGTAAATAAGCTGGTGTCGCAGTCATTGTATGACTACCTGAGCAAAGAAGAGATCAATATCCTGGGGGAACCGCTTGCGAAGAAGAACGAAGAGAAAAGCATTGATTTCGAACAGGATGAACAGTTTGAGTTTCAATTTGAACTGGGGCTTTCCCCAGAGATCAAGCTGGAGATCACCGAGAAAGAGAAATTCCCTTATTACAAGATCAAGGTAGCAAAAAAAGAGCTGGAAGAGTACAAGGAAAACGTGGCAAAACACCATGGAGAATTTATTTCTGTGGAGACAGCTGATAATGATGAACTGATCAAATGTAACCTTGAGAAAGTTGACAAGGAGGGTAAGGTTGTGGAGGATAGCATCAGTGTAGAGGATGTATCCATGTCACTGGAGATGATGAAGGACAAGGACCAGCAATTGCTTTTCAAAGGTGCGAAAAAAGGCGATGAGATCATCTTTGATGTGAAAAAGGCGTATCCGAATGATACAGAGGTTGCATCATTGTTAAAGATCAACAAGGAAGAGATCCCCATGATCGATGGTAAATTCAAATGTACCATCAATGATGTGCAAAAATTTGAGAAAGCAGAGATCAACGAAGAACTTTTCAACAAGATCTATGGCGAGGGGAATGTCAAAACCGAAGCAGAATTTGAAGACAAATTGGAAAAGGAGATGAAGGTCCAGTATGAACGCGACAGTGAATACCGGTTCGGGATCGATGTGAAGGAGATGTTGACCAAAAAAGCAAAGATTGATCTGCCCGTGGATTTCCTGAAGAAATGGTTGCTGGAAACCAATGAAAAGATGACGCAGGAGCAGGTGGAAAGCGAGTTCTCGCAATATGAAGATGATTTTAAGTGGCAGCTGATCAAGGACCACCTCTATAAGGTTCATGATATCAAAGCAGACGAGTCGGAAATCAGGGATTCAGCCCGTGAGGTTGCCAGGGCGCAGTACCAGCAATATGGCATCAATGACATTCCGGATGAGTACCTGGATAATTTTGCCAATGAACTTTTATCAAAAAAGGAGGAGGCAAGGAGGATAACTGATCGTAAACTTGAAGAAAAATTGCTTAATTTTATCAAAAATACGGCCAGGATCGAAGAAAAGGAAATTTCTGTGGAGAAGTTCAGAAAGTTATTTGATACTAAATAATTGAATTATTATGAGTCAAAGTGATGATTTTAAGAAGTTTGCAACGAAGCACAGGGGCATCAGCAGTATGACCCTGCATGATTTTACTTCCGCATACAACAGTTACATATCACCCACCATTATCGAGGAGCGCCAGTTGAATGTTGCTTCAATGGATGTATTTTCCCGCCTGATGATGGATCGTATTATTTTTCTGGGTACACCCATTGATGATTATGTAGCCAACATTATCCAGGCACAGCTCTTGTATCTCGACTCTGCTGATCCATCCAAGGATGTGCAGATCTATTTCAATTCGCCGGGCGGAAGCGTGCATGCCGGACTTGGAATTTACGATACAATGCAATACACCTCCTGCGATGTTGCCACGATCTGCACAGGTATGGCAGCTTCCATGGCCGCAGTGCTGCTTGCAGCGGGAACAGACGGTAAGCGTTCTGCACTCAAGCATTCCAGGGTGATGATCCACCAGCCTATGGGTGGAGCACAGGGTCAGGCTTCTGATATTGAGATCACAGCCCGTGAGATCCTGAAACTAAAGAATGAACTCTATACGATTATTGCCGACCATTCCGGTAACGATGTCAAGAAAGTGGAAAAAGACAGTGACAGGGATTACTGGATGACATCTGAGGAAGCCAAGGCTTACGGAATGGTTGATGAAGTACTTGTCAGAACGAAAGACAAAAAATAGAATTTATGGATCGTTGCTCATTTTGTGGCAGGGAGAAAAAGGATACCAACCTGCTTATCGCGGGTATCTCGGGGCATATCTGTGACCGTTGTATTGAACAGGCCCATTCTATTGTCGAGGAAGAACTTGGTTCCTCGGGTGAATTCAATCTTGGTGAGATCAAGCTGTTGAAGCCCAAAGAGATTAAAAGTTTCCTCGACCTGTATGTGATTGGGCAGGATGAAGCAAAAAAGTATATTTCAGTGGCCGTCTACAACCACTACAAACGCCTTATGCAAGGGGATACCAAGGATGAGGTTGAAATTGAAAAATCAAACATCATCCTGGTCGGGGAGACCGGTACAGGAAAAACGCTGCTGGCGAGGACAATTGCCAGGATGCTGCATGTGCCCTTTACCATTGTGGATGCCACGGTGCTGACCGAGGCAGGTTACGTTGGAGAGGATATAGAAAGTGTCTTAACCCGATTGCTCCAGGTGGCGGATTACAATGTGGAAGCTGCTGAAAAGGGGATTGTCTTTATAGATGAGATCGATAAAATTGCGCGGAAAGGGGACAATCCATCTATTACACGGGATGTTTCCGGTGAAGGAGTGCAGCAGGGATTGCTGAAACTGCTGGAAGGTTCGGTTGTAAATGTGCCACCGCAGGGTGGACGTAAACATCCCGACCAGAAGATGATCCCGGTGAATACAAAAAATATCCTGTTTGTTTGCGGAGGAGCCTTTGATGGTATTGAGCGAAAGATCGCCAACAGGCTGAACACCCAGGTAGTGGGTTATACAGCAGCCCGTGAAACTGAAACGATCGATAAAAGCAACCTGTTGCAATACATTGCACCCCAGGATTTGAAATCTTTTGGACTGATCCCGGAGATCATCGGCAGGCTGCCGGTGCTCACCTATCTTGATCCGCTGAATGAAGAGGCGCTCAAGCGCATCCTCACGGAACCAAAGAATGCGATCACAAAGCAGTATGAGAAATTATTCGAGATGGATGGTTTGCGACTTACCTGGGACAAGAAAGTGTTGGATTACATCGTTGAGAAAGCTGTGGAATTTAAACTGGGAGCACGCGGGCTTCGTTCCATTTGCGAAGCGATCATGATTGATGTAATGTTCGAGAT
>CAZOXI010000545.1:0-3132 GCA_964583445.1 uncultured Bacteroidaceae bacterium
CATGGTCATATTCCACCTGTCCGCTTTCCATGCCGGAATACACACCTTTGATCCCAAACACAGAAGTGAGCCCCTTGCCATTGGCAAATGACCAGCGGTTCATCACGATCCCGCTTGTTGCTGCAGGGTGGTCCATGAACCCATCCTGGTTGTGATCGAACGCAAAAGGCTGGTATTTTCCATGGACAAGCAGTGCGGTTGAAAATTTGTCATTGACCGGAGTGGCTGTATTGGCGTTGAACTCTGTCATACCATCAGTACTTCCATAAAGATTCACGAACAGTTTTTCGCTGTTTTCGGGTTTTTTTAGCTCCACATTGATCTGCCCGGTAATACTTTCAAAACCATTTACGACCGAACCGGTCCCGGTATTCAACTGGATTCCGCTGATCCAGGGGCCTGGCACAAAACCCAGGCCTGTGAGGGTGGATAATCCCCGTATGTGGGGCATGTTTTCCCTGTTGATCTGGACATACTGGCCAGCCAGGCCAAGCATTTCAATTTGACGGGTTCCGGTCACTGCATCCGTGACCGTGGCATCCACATTGGGATTGGTCTCAAAACTTTCCGAGAGGTTACAGCAGGCTGACTTCATCAACTCTTCTGCCCGCATTTGTTGCACATCAAAAGCTCCGGACAGGTCGATCCGGGTCGCTTCCCTGCGGTACACAATCTCCACCTGCTCGATTGAATTGGTATTTGAAAGTTCTATTTCGAGGAACGTGGGCTCATGCACATGGACCGAGTCTTTTCCATACCCAACGAAGGAAAAGACCAGGAGATGTGCTCCGGGGTACATATCTATTTCAAAATTACCTGAGGCGTCGGTGGTTACTCCCTGGTTGGTGCCGGACCAGTAAACATTTGTGCCTGGAAGTGGCTGGAGCGATTCACCTTCCCGTTCCAGTACCTTTCCTTGTACCAGGTTTCCAGCCGGTTCTTCCGTGGCTGCCTCATCGGAGCCCAGGCCGTGGTCTTCAACAGTTCTGTAGTGACAACAGGCAGGAAGGGTATTGTATACCGCATCCGGGGCCAGGTATTCCTTCGTGTCATGTCCAACACTTGCCAGGGCATATTTCAGGCGGTTTTCTTTCAGCTTGTCATTGTGCGCCACCAATAGAATTTTCGTTATGCCGTTCCATTCGGCTGATTCTACACCGCGCACTTTCAGGGCAGTTTCCTCGATCCGGTATTTGCACATCCCGCAGGCTCCGTCCACCCATACCGATAGTGAATCTGTCTGACTTGCTCCGTGGGTGTTCGTTGTAGCAACACCCATTACAAATACCATGAATAATAAGGTAATCTTTCTCATCTTGATTTGTCTTAATGATTTTACAATGAAATAAAGGGATGCACCTTTCAATTAGGTCGCATCGCCATTTTATGCTTCGTACACATTAAGACTGGGGAGGGTGCCAGATAGAAACAGGTAGCATAAGATGATAGGGTGTGCTTAAAGTCTCGTGCACTTCAATATACACTCCGAACATGTTCAATTGAGATGAACTTCCCGTAATGGCGTTTACAGCCTGGCTGGAAGTAACACACTGGCATGTGTCTGCGCACCCTTGCTCCGAATCACACTTTTTCGCGTCGTCTGCATCTCTGTCAGAATTCCAACAGCAATCGGACTGCTCATTACAACACAACATACAGGTATGCTGTTCTTGCACAGCCTTCTCCTGCGCAAGCGCCGAAATCAGCGGTTGTGCTGAGAACATGACAACGATCACGGACAGTATGAAACCAATAGCCTTCATTGTTGTTAAACCACCATGAAACAAAGAAAGTTCAATTTATTTATCAATTAGTGGCCGTACCATGTTAAAAATTTCATCATCCTGGTTCCTGCAGGCAAAGAAAACATGTGTTGGTTGTCCATTTTCGATCAGTACCTGTGGCCGCTCCAGCTTCTTCATTGTTTCTGTTGATCCATCATCCAGTGCTACGGTTCTGCTGTAGGCCATGGGTGGGTCAGCGATTCGCCAGGAAACTCCGTCTTTTGAGGTTGCAAGAAATCCAGACTGGGCCTCCCCGGTAATGGAGTCGTTCATGCATTTTGCCAACAGGTAATATTGCTCACCATCTTTCCAGATATACGGATCTTCAACATCTGTATCAATGGGAGAGAATTCGATCCGGTTATTTTCACCTACCCTTTCATAAGGTCCCAAATAATGATCGGCGCGGGCAACACCAAATTGCAGTGTACGGTTCTGATTGCGCTCAGGGTAGGGCACAGGTGCGCTTTTATAGATTAGCAATACACTACCATCTTCATGGATATAAGCTGCCGGGTTACTAATGACAGCGGCATCCCAGTTATCAGGTCTTGGAAGCATTACCGGCTCATCCATACGTTTAAATGGTCCCAGCGGTGAATCGGAAACCGCGACGCCAATCCGTTTCCCGTTCCAGGCTCGTTCATACATGTCCCTGGTCGGGATGGTGTCTTTCGGTTGCTTAAAGTCATAGGTTGTCCCGATGTAATGTAAAATGTATTTCCCATCGTGGTAGTGAATATTCGGATTATGCGTCATCATTCCGTCGAAATAGTCTGCACCCCTGGCCGGCAGCACTACTTTCTGAAAGGTATACGGTCCTTCAGGCACATCTGAAACCGCGACTACAATTTCCGAGTTGGTTACCCAGGCACGCATGGAAAGGTGTTTGGGCCAGCGACTTGCATACATATAATATTTATCGTCTTCTGCTTTAATCACAGAGCCACCCCATACGATCCAGTCGTCCATGCTGAATGCTCCCTCTGCAGGAGAAACGCCCCAATTATTGTGAAACATGTTTTCTTTATTCGAATCGCTGCTACAACCTACTGCGAATACCAGAATGCTTATTGCTATACCTAGAATTTTCATGTTGCTTTTTTTTGAATTGTTCTTCCCCATGCCGTGATTATTCAGTTATTTTCCATGTATACAGAATACAAATTTAAAAAGAATTATATTCATCTGATAGTTTGCAGGTGAGTTGTCAGGAAGTCCATTAGCGCTATATTGGTTTTAGTCGTATTTGTGAGCTCACTGCTTTTGGTTCGCAAATTGTCGCCGAAACTTTGGCGCAGGAGCCCGAACACCAATTTTATTATCTTTATGTGATGAGGCAACAGGT
>CAZOXI010000546.1:0-3131 GCA_964583445.1 uncultured Bacteroidaceae bacterium
GATTTTTGGGAAATCACTGGGTGGATGTTGAAGGTATTTTCCGGCTGCATCCACTATCTTTTCGGTATTTGCATCAGCCAGTATTCCGTTTCCCTGTTGAACAATTTCAGTCCACTCGGTTTCATTCCGCAGGATAATAACAGGTTTTTCCATGAACCAGGCCTCTTTCTGAACACCGCCTGAGTCAGTAATGACCAGGTCAGATGCATATTCCAGCATGATCATGTCGAGAAAGGAAACTGCAGGGATCAGGTGAATGCCATATTCAGGTGTCATTCGCCTGAATAATTCATTGGATTGGAGCAATTCAAATTTCCTGGCGGTCCGCGGGTGCACCGGCAGGACAATGTCTGTATTAAATTCTGTCGGGATACGGGTCAATGCTTCAATGATGCTGAAAAGTCTTTCGTCGGCATCGGTATTCACAGGCCTGTGAATCGTGGCCAGTGCAAATCTCTTATTATTGAGATTCAGTTTTTCGATGATTTTTGAATGCTCCCTGGCCTTGGTTGTAAAAAAAAGGGTATTATCATACATGATATCTCCCGTGTGGAAAATTCCCGGATGATCGAGTGAAAATGGAGGCTGATTACCTGTCGCCAATCCTTCATTTTCCAGGTTTTCAATGCCTGTTCTGGTTGGTGAAAATAAAAGCGTTGAAACATGATCGGTGAAAATCCTGTTGATCTCCTCTGGCATTTCTTTATTGAATGATCTCAATCCAGCTTCAATATGAATCACCGGCATGTGAATTTTTGATGCTGCCAGTGCAGCAGCAACAGTAGAGTTCGTATCGCCATAAACGACAACTGCATCCGGTTTTTCTTTTTCAAACACCGGTTCAAGCTTGATCAGCATCTCCCCGGTTTGCTTCCCGTGATTTCCAGACCCGATGCCAAGATTGTAGTCGGGTTCGGGGATCTCCAGTTCGCTGAAGAATACATCAGACATCTGATGGTCATAATGCTGACCCGTGTGCACAATGGTCTCTTTAACAGATGCGCTGTATTGTTCGCGGATTTTCCTGCTGATGGCTGCAGCCTTGATGAACTGAGGCCTGGCGCCAACGACCGTTAGTAATTTTATCATAACTGTCAAAAGTAATTGATTTAGGGATATTCTCTAAAGTAATTTTTATCTTTGTTTCAATCAATCCAGATCAAGTCATTCACCATGATTCTTCCTTGGCAATGGAAAAGCACTACGATTTTCTGGTAATCGGAACAGGATTAGGCGGTATAAGTTATGCACTCAAGGTCGCTGATCATGGAAAGGTAGCATTAATTACCAAGGACCGCCTCGAAGAAACCAACACGAGGTATGCACAGGGAGGGATTGCAGCAGTCATTTCCCGGCCTGATTCATACGAAAAACACATTACTGATACATTAATTGCCGGAGACGGACTCTGCAAAGAGGAAATTGTCAGATTGGTTGTAAATGAGGCGCCTTCGCAGATTCGCGAACTAATCAGCTGGGGTACAAATTTTGACAAAGATAAGCAAGGGAATTATAGTCTTGCACGTGAAGGTGGCCATTCGGAGCACCGGATATTGCATCATAAAGACAACACAGGTCAGGAGATCCAGCGAGCACTGTCAGCGCGGGTCAGAAACCACCAAAACATTGACCTGTATGAGCATCATTTCGCGGTGGACCTTATCACCCAGCATCACAAAGGCGAACTGGTGAAAAGGTATCTGACAGACATAGACTGTTATGGTGCGTATATCCTGGATACCAAACAAAACAAGGTACTGAAATTTTTGTCCAGGACGACCCTGATTGCTTCAGGAGGATCCGGACATATCTATGCAACGACTACCAATCCCAGGATTGCTACCGGTGATGGTATTGCCATGGTATACAGGGCCAAGGGAATCATCGACCATATGGAGTTTGTCCAGTTCCATCCCACCTCATTGTATAACCCGGGAGAATCTCCATCATTTCTTATCACGGAAGCGATGCGCGGATATGGAGCGATCCTGAAGAATCAGGAAGGTGAAGATTTCATGAATAAATATGATGAAAGAGGAAACCTGGCGCCCAGAGACGTCGTTGCCAGGGCAATGGATAATGAATTGAAGATGTCTGGTCACGAACACCTTTATCTTGACTGTACACATTTAGAGGAAAAGGCGTTAAAAGAACATTTTCCCAATATCAACGAAAAATGCGCCTCGCTTGGGATCGATATAGCAAAGGATCTGATTCCTGTTGTCCCTGCCGCACACTACATGTGCGGAGGAATCAGGGTGGACAGCAACGGACAAAGCTGGATCCGTCGCCTGTTTGCGATCGGGGAAGCCTCGTCTACCGGGTTGCATGGAGCCAACAGGCTGGCATCCAACTCCCTGATTGAAGCAATCGTATTTGCTGACCGGGCAGCCAAACAATCGGTTTCTCAGTGCGCAGAGGCTGAAATCGAAGCCGGAATCCCCGAATGGGATGATTCAGGTACGATCCACAATGAGGAGATGATCCTGATCACCCAGAATAAAAAGGAGCTGCAACAGATCATGACAAACTATGTAGGTATTGTCAGGTCGGATTTACGACTGGAGCGCGCTTTAACACGGCTGGAGATCATTAACAAGGAGACAGAACACCTTTACAAGGTGTCAAAGATCTCACGGGATATCTGTGAGTTGCGCAACCTGATCAATGTGGGTTACCTGGTGATCAAAATGGCCCAGGCCAGGAAGGAGAGCCGTGGATTGCATTATAACCTGGATTATCCCAAGCGCTCTGTACAATAGCGTTTAGTATTCTCCAGGCAGGGATTTCCAGGAAATTGAGCATTTTTCACTAAGCCCAAAAATGTGTGCTCACATTTGTTCTCAGATCACCCCATTTTTCCTTTATCTCGTCGAGAATGGCGTGGATCTCTTCCACATCCAGGCTGGTGAGCAACCGGATGCGTGTTTCCTTGAAATCCGGAATCCCTTTGAAATAATTCGATAGGTGCCTGCGCATTTCGAATATACCTACCGGTTCCGATTTCCATTCCAGTGATTTGATGAATTGCTCCCGGGCAACATCTGTTTTTTCAGCGATAGTCGGGTCCGGCAACAGTTCACCCGTATCCATGAAGTGCTTGATATCCCTGAATAACCATGGTCTTCCTA
>CAZOXI010000547.1:0-3131 GCA_964583445.1 uncultured Bacteroidaceae bacterium
GCTGTATGAGCTGCTGCTGCGGCTTGAGCTGCTCGGACGCGAATAAGTGCTCCGGGAACTACTTGATCTCGAGTAAGTACCTGAACTCTTCCTGGAACTGGTACTGGGTCTTGTATAGGCACTGCTTCTTGTAGCAGGCCTGGTCGTTTGTGTCCTGGAACTGGACCTGGGTGCCGTGTAATTCGGACTATAGGTCCTTGTATTGCTTCTTGTGCTGGGCCTTGTAGTTGTGATATCCCTGCCGCTCTGTGATCTTGTCGTGGCTTTTACGTCATCATTGCTATTCCTGTTGGAATTGTCTCTCGTGCTGTTGCCACGTGAATCACGGTTGTGCGGATCCTGGTTTCCACGGTCCCTGGTATTGTTATCGGGTCGGTCATTTCCGTAATGATTGCCCCTGTCCCCTGTATTCCTGTCGGTGGCGTTGCGTTCAACATTTGAGCGTTCACGTGTATTGCGATCTGCGCTATTGGCAGTACTTTGCGTATTAACATCGCTTCGTGTACGCGTTACGCCCTGACCGGTCGTGGTCCTGTTCTGTTTAGGATCGTTAATGGTCTTGGATCCGGCATCTGTGGTCCTGTTTCCGCGGGTGGCAGATGCACCTGTTGCACCTGATCTGCTCCTGTACCTTGGATCATTTGCACCAGCATCCGTTTTTCGGCTCTGCGTTCTGCTGGTAATACCGCTGGAGTATCCATATGTGGACCGGTTGGAAAGGCTGCTGTTATAAAATTTGCTGTACCTTCCGCCAGCAGCATATTCCGGTGACCTGTATGCAGTGCGATTGTAGTAATTATAGTATCCACCATAATAGCCGCCGTAATAGCCACCATAATAACCACCGTAGTAGCGGGAATGGTAACTTGGATAATAATAGTCATAATATCCATACCCGTAGCCATACGGGGAATAGAATGAAGAATAGAAGGGATCGTAATATCCATAGGGATTATACCTCCAATGGGACCTTGCATAATAGCGTGAACCCCATCCTAAGCCCCAACCATAAGGCATTCCACTATAGAAATACATATCGGTATAAAAGGGATCATAATAATCCCAACCATAAAATTCATCAGAAAACCTTCTGATCCTGGAGGAATAATAATAATCATCGGTATCGTAATAGTAGTTATTGTTGATGATTACGGACTCTCCGGATGTTTCTTCAACATATTCATCCTGATAGACTGCTTCGCTTTCCTCCGGCTCGTAACCTGTCTCAGATAGCGCTCCCTCCATTTCAAGCCTGTACTTCTCGTAATCAGACAACTTTTCATAATTGATGGTATCCTCCTTGTATAATGGGGTAGATTTCATGACCGCCTCGGGTGTGTAGGCTGCATCGGCTGATACCACCGGCTGTGGTGAAGCATCTGCCGGATTATAATATACATCGTCGTATTCGCTGTATGTCGTATAACCGGTAGTGCCACAGGAAGCCAGTATGAAAGCTGCACTTGTAAGTATGATGGTTAAAGTTTTCATGATTAATCCTCCTGCAATTAAGTTTTGTTCTTTTACTATAGTATCTCAAATCCCGTGCCAAATAATTGCGTCCCCGGAATAAGTCAGATTAGTCCTTCCTTACGCTATCAATTGGCAATATAAGAAATATTTTGGCTTATCCCCCTGAAGTTTTCACAATCTCCGGGACTTCTTATTGCAACGATTATTCACTCCAGTTGGGCAGGGAAATGGATAACTGATAGTTGGATGCATTGTACAAGGGATTCCGCCTGGGATGATATACCCTACCCTGTCTTGGCGGACCACTCTGTGTATACACCCAGATCTCGTGCTGGTCCCAGGTGATAATCTCATCACGGTAATCTCCATCAAGGTCAATGACTGCATTACACAGATCCGGGTGACCATCGTCAGGGAAAGCTACGGCAAGCTTTCCTGATCCATTGAACATGCCGCCATCGCCCGGGTTGGTATTGAGAAGAAAATACTCTTCACCGTCGCCTTTCCAATTGACCGGCAGGCACATACTACCATATGAACCGGGCTCGAAAGCGTGGTAAATATTTCCCCGGGCATCATAGAAGTGAATGATTCCCTGGCTCCCCCAGAAGTTGACTGTAACCATCTCCAGCCCTGGAAGATCTGACCGGAAATTGGCAATAGATGCATTCTGAATATGTCCAACAGGCCTGTGTGCTAATACATTCCCTTTCAAGTCAAGGATCATTGCCCCCCAATCTCCCGCACCATGGATGATCCTCATTGCTGTATCCCCCGGCTGACCAATTGCTGCGATCCCGACAGCATTGGCAGTGCCCCCGGTCTCTGCGTCGCGGCTCCAGATAAATGATCCATCATCATCAATGAGGGAAAAGCCTACAGCAATCTCATCTTTACCATCGTTATCCGTATCGTATGCGTAAGGATAATGTCCTGCATCGCAGCTGGCTGTCCATATCAGCTGCAAATGCTCATCATATAACCAGATATTCCTGAAGCGATCCTTAATGAGCATATCGCTATCGCGCCCTTTTCCACTGACATCGCAAAAAAGGATCGCATCACCCAGAATGCGGTCATACATGTATCCCGGCTCCAATGAATTGGGGGTCCTGACACGACGGAGGAGTTTTCCGCTTTTTCCATCGACAACATTAATCCAGAAATCCATCGTGTAAATGACCTCTCTCTGACCATCCCCGTCGAGGTCGTGGATCTGGAAAGCGACATCACTGGCAGACAGATTATTATCAGGATCTGGCTCCCCTTTCTGCCAGAGGAGTTCTCCATGAAAGGTCATTGCTGTTAAGCAACTCAATTCTGCATAATCATATCCAGGACCCCTTTGCCGCACCTGACCAATCAGCAGATCTGCTTCTCCGTCACCATTGAGATCTCCAAACCTGAGGTTACGGCCAGTTCCAAACCCTTCCGTGGAAACTTTATTCCAGATGACCGGTGTAGCATTTTCATTAATTCGCATAGCCCTGTCCCCTGTGATATTACTCAGATAGCGATTCATTTTGCGCTTTTCCCTGTTCAATGTCGTCACCTTCATATCGTAGAACTCTGCAGGCACATCGCTCAGGAAACCCACCTTGCCCCGTTCATAGTTTTGGTCCTCCGCCACCATGCTCAACGAGTCATTAAACAAAGTA
>CAZOXI010000548.1:0-3124 GCA_964583445.1 uncultured Bacteroidaceae bacterium
CGTTGAACACTGATGTTTCTATACCTACTGCTACGTTTGTGCAGTGATGTATTGCCGGGGATGAGTGGAATTCTGTGTTGTAGACAAGGACGTTCTCACAGTTCTTTATCTCGCCGTTAAGAATTGAATTGCGCACTGTCACGTTATTGGAGTTTTGTACTTCTGTTGTGCAGTTCTGGAACGTTACATTGTTTATCTCAACATTTCCTACAGCTAAGTCTCCTTCTTTCTGAAAATCCGATACTACGACACCGCAGCCTGATATTATGCAGTTTTCTATTCTGATGTCGTATATTCCTCCGATTATCTCCGGAGTGTATACCGGCCCTGTCTGATCACTTATGTCATCTGAACGCTCTATCCAGGTATCCTCTGCAACTACTTCATCTGCTGTTAGTTCTACACCGGTGTTTTCCGTAAAAAGGCATGCTGTCAGATATACGGTGCCGGTGGCTGTTATTGCGTTCTCAAGATGGGTAAATGTTACATTCTCTGCTGTCAGGTCCCCGGTTACGCTGAAACCCTCTGCAAATGTACCGTCAGAGAGTTCTCCGTCTATTGTGCCTCCTGTGATTGTACTGCTCAACAGCGTACCTGAGTTGGCATTGGCTGTCATATAAAGGCCCTGAGCTGTCAGGCCTATATTATCAAATGCTGTGCTGCATGAGCTGACTGTCAGGCCTGAGCCTGTTACTGAGGGTGAGTCTGTCACACCTGTTGTGCAGTTGTCTATTATTACATCTGTCAGGCTGACTGTTTGTCCACTTGCATCTATTGCTGTATTCGTTATGTTCTCTATTGTTGCGTCCTGTATTGTAAGCGGCCCTGTTACACGACAGAACCCGCTGTCCATGTTTTTTGCCACTATTGTTGTGAACGTGCCTGAGGAGGTTGTGCAGAACCCACCTCCTGTATCAAACAGGCTTGTGTGTACTGTTATGCCCGGGCAGTCACTTATTACTCTGTCTGCTGTATTGGAAACTGTCAACCCTTCAAGTACTGCCTGGCTGCATGCGCTTATACACGTGCTGCAGTCTGTTACTGTGGTGTTCCGGACAGTTACACTGCTGCTGTTGTGGACTGCTGTGGATAGATTCCTCAGGGTGCATCCTGATATTGTTACACTGCCCGGTGATATGCCTTTTACCCCGAACGTGCCTGATGTCATCCCGCAGTCTGTGATTGAAAGGTGTATTGGGTTCTTCTGCCCGCCGGAGGAGAATATGACCTCTTCATTCGCATCCGTGAATGTTATGCCCTCAAGATGTACGTCTCCCTGAAGATGAGGATGCATTTTTATTGCGTGGCCTCCGCATTCCCATACTACGTCCCGCCGGCCTGAAGCTGAGCGTATTGTGAGGGGCTTTCGCAGGGTTATCATGGGCTCTTTGTATGTGCCTGCTTCTATGAGTATTGTATCTCCAGGCTGTGCTGTTTGTACGGCTCTGTGTATGAGCCCGGCAGACGGATTCCCCCTGCCTCTGCCTCTTCCCTGTCTGTTCGCGCTGTTGACCAGGATATCTTTGGCAGAAAGGCTTACAACACCAATAACAACAGCCAGGGCCGTTAACAAAACTATACGCTTACCCATGTTCTTACTCCCAATCAGACAAAAATATTATATACGCCCTGCAGGGCTTTTCAACTTATTTTTATTTTTTTTCCAGTCCGCGGGACGCCTGTTCTCTCAGCGGGTATTGCTCTTTTCCATTACCTGTTATCCTGTACGGGTCTTCCTGCGCGATCTTCTCAACCACCTCTCTTATATCATCTCTCTTCAGGATCCCTTTTATTCGTACTGCACTGCTCAATGCTGCTCTTCTGACTGCGGGACTTTCAGACTGGAGCTTCTTAAGAAGCACAGGTGCAGCCTCTTCAGGGCTATCACTGCCCAGTGAGCCAATACAGTGAAGGCTGCTTACAACCTCTTTCTCTTTTTCAGATGTACGGGCTCTGTCCAGAACCTTTTCAAACGCCTCCCTGTCACGTGACCATCCTGCATAGGCTAGTGCCTCATGTCTCACCTGTGCTGACGGGTCTGAAAGGAGTGGACGTATCTGCTCTTTGAATGGTTCATCAAACGCCCTGATCCGGATTGCTGAGCGTACTGCCTGTGTGCGTATATCCTCTTTTGAGGAAGAAAGGTTTTTCCGGATTTCTGCCTGTATCTGTTGGTTCAGCTCTGGGTTTGAACGGGACGCAAATTCTATTGTAGAGATATTTGCCGGATCACCTGACCGGTAGATGCTCATGGCTTTTTGCAGTGATGAAGGGTCGTCTTCGGATGCAAGCTTTTTCAGGTTTGTCGTGTCCATTGGCAGTTTTGAAGCCAGCATCTCTTCTCTGTGCTTTTTCTCCTCCTGTATCTCGTCCCGGGTCTTTGTATTGATCTCAGGCTTTGAGGTTAAACGCGAGCCTTTATCAATCCGCTGTTCTTCTTTTTTCACCTCATCAATGCGTTTGTGGATTTTATCAGATCCCCGTATCTTATCCGTACCCTCTTTTTGAATCTCCTCAGGTATGTTCCCGGACATATCCACAGTGCCTGGTTTTGCAGAACGGAAACCAGGTTTTTCAATATCTTTTCTGTTTTTATCGTTCCCGAACAGGAAAAACCCTATTGCAATCCCTACAACAAGTGCTATTATTACTGCAATAATGGGTGTTGCCTTCATTTAACTTCCTTCTCTATGATCCTGCACTTAGATGACTTATGTCGCCTTCTCTCACAATGTTACCATCCTCTATTTATATTATAATAAATACGACCATTTCGTCAAGTAATATTTTTATAAAATTTTTATATAAAATCTATAAATGCCAATCACAAGTGATTTCCATATCTTCCCCTATTACAGACTTTTTGTAGTAAGGTATCATTTCAAATTATTTTAAAATAAAATAATTTTTTAAGATTGTTTATAAAATCATCCCAACAGAAACCACCTTTTTTCGTCAAAATTCGTCAGCTTCAGTACAATTCAACAAAATATTTCTGCATCAGTTACATTCAGTTCAGATGAGTTATTTTATTATAAGTTGTTGGGAATTAGGGACTTAAGTTATAAGTGGTTGGTATAAGGAAAGATGTAAGATATGCTGTTTCTTAGTAGCCTACACTATT
>CAZOXI010000549.1:0-3115 GCA_964583445.1 uncultured Bacteroidaceae bacterium
TGATGTTCACATCTTCCAACACGATCAGGCGGTTGTGCCGAATAAATGAATTCAGCTTTTTGTGATCGGCAATAACCTCCGCCAGGCACTTCACCACATAGGCAGTGAATGAAAGCTTTTCACCGGTCTTCTCAAAATGTTCACGGATCAGCCGGCGGGCTTCCGTTACATCCGCTTTGGCAAGACTGTGAATCATGTTCTTGCTGTGGGAAACCGAAGCTGAAGCTGCCACCATTTTCCGGTTGAAACTCAGGGGTTCTGAAGTGTAGCCATGGCTGACAGAAGTAGATCGATGAGTGCCTGCGTAAAGCCTCCTGCGCCCGGAATTCCTTGCGCCAGGGTCAGAAGCTGCATCCGCACCTCCGGAGGTCTTTCTGCAGTATTCATTGACATTATCCGCACCTCCGGAGGTCCTTCCGCTGTGTTCATTGGCATTATTCGTGCTTCCAAAAGTCCTTGAGCTATGGTCATTGGCAGGATCCAGGCGTCCGGAGGTCTTTCCGCTGTGGTCAGTTTCAGGAACAACGGGTCCGGTGGTTGCTGAAGCGGACCTTGAACCTGGAACCGGATTTCTTGCTCTTTTCATGTTGCTTCCTGCTTTTTTGTCTTTACCCATAATTCGAAATCCAGTTGTGGCCTGCCCAGTGGGTACAATTCCTCCTCAGGAACGATGGGTTCGGGCACCTTCGAAAAATAACCAAACAGCCGAGTGGCAAAAGCCAGCTGCCGGTTTCGGCTGATCCAGGCTATAAAACGAAGCACCGGGAGTGGTGTCTCAGATACTTTGTCAATGTCCGGATAGCATTCACCACAATATTTTTCAATGATCTCTTTCATTGTATAGCGCTCAGGACCAAACACATAATAAGTCTTGTTGTAGGTGCTTTCATCGCTGTAAGCCCGTGCAACCATATTCCCCAGGTCGTCTGCCGCGACCCAGTGATATCGGTGCGGTTGCTTTCCGGGAACCATTGCTTTGCCGTTCCGCACCATGCGTTCCATTGATTCAAAGAACCATGTTGAACGAAAAATCAGGTAGGGGATCCCGCTGCCCATCACCATTTGCTCGGCACGGAACTTCATGTCAGTAAATTTAAACCATCGATTCTCTTCTCTGACAGTTGCGCCGGATACCATGCTGATCAGCCTGATCTTATTTGATTTGGCGGCTTCGATGATCCGGGCAGTAGCCTGGTCCTCTTCCTCAACAGAAATGGAAATATGAATGGCATCGCAACCATCCAGGGCTTTATCAAGATTTTCCGGTTGAAAAAGGTCACCGTTTACGATCTCATGCTCATTGATAAACATCCCGGGATGCAGATTTCTTGAAAACAGGCGGAGCTGATGTCCCGCTTCTTCGAGCTTCCGGATGACCGGTTCTGCCAGCAATCCACTGGCACCTATTATTAATACTTTCATGACTGAATAAATTTTGTGGGTTACATGACAAAATTATGCCAGGAATGAGTGTGGATTGTTTGACAAAAGTCAAAAAACTAGATTTTCTTCCGAATCCTGCTGAGTGTGGCAATATCGATGCCCAGGTAGGAGGCGACATGTTTGAGTGCCACGCGACGAAGTATTTCCGGATGCTTCTCCATAAAAAGTTGATAGCGTTCAGGAGCGGTCAGGGTCTGTAACTGAATGGAACGTTTCATCTGTTGATTGAACTTCTGGTGATCCACGGTGCTGATGATCTTTTTCCATGCAGGGATCCGTTCCGCCAGTTCATGCATATCTTTGTATGTTGCCACCAGTAGTTTGCATTGCTCCATCGCGACAATGTATTCTTCAGAAGGTACCTGGAGGTTAAAACTCTTCATGGAGATGACCACGTTCCCTTCCCTGAAAAAATGGGTAGTAATATCATCTGCATTGTCGTTGTAGAAAAAAGATCTCATCAATCCAGATTGTATCAGTGCGATCCTGTCGGCCACTTTCCCTTTTTCCAGGAACAGGGTTTTCGGATCCATTGTCTCGGACCGGAACCTGGAAATGGTCTCCTGCCAGTCCGCTTCAGAGAAGTTAAAATGCCTGATCAAAGTGTCCCTGAAATTCATATTACGACCAAGATACTACAATTGTAACAAAAATAACTTCAGCAGCGCAGGGCAAATCGATGATAATTCATTAATTTTGTGGGAAATATAATGATCATTGGTCAACCCCCAAAGCGCCTCATAATGACTAAATTGATCCACATGCATTTCTGCCCGGTTTCGGGCGCACTCCAAAAACATTTTTCAACTTTCGCAACCAGCGGTCCGTTAAAACTCAATTTCCTTATTGACCTTCCCCCTCCTGTCACAGCCAAGTTCGAAAAATAGTATTTTCACAATTCCCATTCACCTCACCTTTAAAAATTAATATCATGAAATCTGCTGAAATTCTTCACGGACTCGAGACCATTGCCAATCAAAACATATGGATTGCCACCGCCTGGCATATCCTGTTATATGGCTTGATCATCGCTTTAATTGCAAAATGGGAGCCTTCCAACAGACTACTTGGACTCCTCTTGTGTATTCCGCTCTTGTCAGTGGCAATACTTGCATTTGTCCATGGAAATCCGTTCAACGGGACCATGTTCTCTATTATCACATTGCTTGTTCTTTTCTTTATCATCAGGGGATCCAGTGGACAAATCGAAGCATCAAACACCATTTTTTTGATAATAGGTATCGCCATGGTCGCATACGGTCTGGTCTATCCTCATTTCCTGGAAACCAATACAATATTCAAATACCTCTATGCAGCGCCAACAGGCCTGGTGCCTTGTTCGACATTGTCTGTACTTATCGGATTTATATTGATCTATAATGGATTTGGCGTTTCGTCGGTCAACCTGGTATTTATCATCGCCGGACTGTTCTATGGACTGTTCGGTGCCTTCAAACTGGGTGTAACCCTGGATGCCGGGTTAATTATCGGTTCATTGACACTGCTGGTGAAGTACATTACATCGATGAAAGGTTAGGCTGATCGATGAGGGTTACGCATAGCATAAAGAAATTTAGTGGTATTCATGTCCTTACTGCGCTCGGTTCGCACGTTATCGCCGGGTCCTACGCCAAAGGATAAGGCCGCCGGTGGAGTGCCTACGCCACCAGCT
>CAZOXI010000550.1:0-3100 GCA_964583445.1 uncultured Bacteroidaceae bacterium
CCTGCCACGATGATCCTGCGTGCACCCACCGGGTCCACTGCAACGGGCTTTTCCATGAACACATGCTTGCGCGCTTTCACTGCGGCCTCAAATTGCATCGGTCTGAAATGCGGCGGGGTGGCGAGGATCACATAATCGATATCTTCGTCCAGTACCTTTTCATATGCATCAAATCCAATGAAACATTTTTCGTCGGCCAGCTCAACATTCATCTTGTTTTTCAGACTGTTACGAAATTTATCCATCTTATCATCCAACAGGTCACCTGCTGCAACGATCTCCAGGTTATTGCCTGCGTTCAGAAAGTCAGTGGCTGCCCCTGTTCCCCTGCCACCACATCCGATCACCCCTGCCCTGATCGGTTTTCCGTCATCTGCCTTGAGGGGAGGCGGCAAAAACGATACCTGTGCTTTTTTATCGGAACACGATGCAGCCAGTCCAGCCACACCAACGATCCCGGCTGCGCCAATTGCTGTGGTGCCCAGGAAATTTCTTCGTGAAACTGATTTTTTTCCCATTGGTATTATTTGTTATTTAGTTGATATTCATATTCACATACAACCCTGAATCCAACATGATTGCAGTCGGAGTACCACCACAGGCTCTTCGGTATCTGCGGATCTGTTCTCAGCCATGCATCATGATTCGTCTTGTTCCGGTCGGAAACCCTCAGTTCCTCAGCACTGCTGAGAAAAGAACCTCCCCTGATCACGTGTTCTTTTCCACCGGCAACAACAAGTGGATTTGAAACCGGACCGGGATATGTTGCATACGCATCCTCAATGTAGATATCCTGGCAGAATTCTGCAACATTTCCAAGCATATTTTTCAATCCGAAAGGATTTGGCCGGACTTCCCCGGGAATTTGTGTTTTTCCTTTTGAGTTCTGCTTATAGATTACAAATGTATTGATCACGGAAGTATCCACTCCAAACAGTTTCGCCCACAATCCGGCATCTGTATAATCCTTCACGTCACCTTCAAAGAAATAGGGACCGGTAGTTCCTCCACGGGCCGCATACTCCCATTCCGCTTCAGTCGGAAGCCTGTAAGTCTTTCCTGTGACAACAGACAGCCATTCGCAGTATTTTTCTGCAGCATAGAAAGTCATCGTAATAGCAGGCCGCTTCCCTGTTCCCCATCCCTGGTCAGGATTTCCATAGGGAGGTGTGGCTCCCGAAAGGCCGTCAACACCCTCGAGGATCCCGATGTCGGTAGTCCTGCCTTCACCTGCAGTCTGTCCATACCAGGTCTGGAATTCATCCCAGGAAACCTCGATCTCGGAAATAAAAAACGGATTCACAGTCACTTCCCGGACCGGTAGTTCATCCGGCTGGGCAAATTTATCATCTGCAGCGGCACCCATGCGAAAGGTTCCTCCCGGAATGGCCTTCATATTGAATGAAACCGCGGATAATGGAATCCGCTCGGTAAAATCTTCAAATGTCTCAACAACCGTAGATTGCATATAGACTGTATCCGGTAATGACTCAGAAGTCCCAAAGTCAACATTGGCAGCATGAAGCACACCTTCGTGGTAATGACCGGCATCGATATGACATTTAATGCAGGAGACCGCTCCATCCTGTTGTTCATAATACAGGTGTGCATCCATTCCTTCATGAGTGATCTCCAGAGGATAAAGGTTTTGATGGCAATGTACACAGGAAATATCCTTTGTAAAATGAATCGCGTTCTCAGGACGTGATTTCAGGTCCCAGTTGAAATCATCTGAATCCTTAAAAATGGCTCCATACACATCACGAAATCCTGTCACCACTTTTGCAGGGAGATACCCTTCTCCCTTTGGAGGAAGATGACATTCCACGCAATGTACAATGGTCCCTGAACCGGTATTGTAGTGTACTCCCTGTTTCCAGGACGCAGTGGAATGTGGATGGAAATGGCACCGGTTACAAAATTCATCGGTGGAGGTCTCCTCCACAACTTTATTGAACCCCAATAACAAAACAATACCAAGAACCACTCCTGTGATGAGTGTCCAGAGCTGGATACGTTTAAATATTTTTTTTGACATGGACTGTTTCTGAACCTGAAAACAGCCCTAAAGCTAGTGATTAAATCAATTTGACCGCCCATCCATCTGCGCCTGCATCTAATTTATTACCAATCTAAAAAGAATCATTCCACTGGCCGTTCATGCGGTCGATAATCTTCAGATCGGCATCCAGAATCGGGAATCGATCCACTTCCTGTTTGCGGATCCATTTGTATGACTTATGCTGTTGTAATTCAAATGCGTCAGATTTCAACGTGCAGATGAACGGGATCAACTTGATGACCTCCTTTCCGTAGCTGTGGATCACAGTAGGTAATAGGCGGTCAACTTTGACTGTAGCATGCAATTCTTCACGGATTTCCCTGATAATACATTTCTCAGGGGATTCTCCCGGCTTCAGCTTTCCCCCGGGAAATTCCCAGCACAGGGGATGCGGCATGGTCTCGCTGCGCTGTGTAATCAGTACTTCCTCATCCCTCATAATTATGGCACACGCTACTTCAATCATAACTGTTGGTCTGCTAACAAAGGAACAATTTTAACATGACATAGGTTGCGGCATCAATGACCATATTGATAAAGTTCCGTAAGTCTTCCCCGGAAAGATTCCAGAAATAGACGAAATGACAATCCCTACATACAGATAGCGAAAAAAATTCCACTAATACACAAAATGACGTGATATTACTTCAGTTTTTTGGGATAATCAAATTCTGTTTCCAGGATACGGGCATTGAAAATATCATTCCACGCCTCACACTCCATGGTAAGCTCCACCACACCAGCTGTGGGAACATTGTCGACCCGGGGCTCAAGAAAACGGTTGGCAAATTGCGTAAACCCGGGATTATGTCCGAATATTGCCACCGAGGCCACATGGTCCTCCACCTCGGCAATAGTGCCGGCGATGTCCTCGATCTCCGGGAGATACAGTGATTTCCTGACAAGCAGGTTTTGGTCGTTCAATTCCCATGTTCGGTACATGATAATGGCAGTATGCAGTGCCCTGTTGGCTGGGCTGCTGATGATCATTTCAGGGACCATGTTGCGATCTGCAAGCCTGGCAGCCATCTCATAGGA
>CAZOXI010000551.1:0-3096 GCA_964583445.1 uncultured Bacteroidaceae bacterium
GGAATATGCGGTGAACAGGTATGGCATGACCGGATTCTTTTTTCATGTGACCACTCCGTTTTTTAATTGGTAAAATTTTCAGCAACCCATGGCACTCAGAAAATCTCCCAGGGGACAGGCCCTAATACTCGCCAGCATCGTGGTGGTGATCTTTGCAGTCGGGATCACAGTGCTGGACCTGTTCGGAATAATGGACAATCTTTATTGGCAGGCCGGATTGGGAATATTCCTGTTTGTTGTCAGCTATTACATAATTCACCAGGTATTCTTAAGGTACGTTGAAAAGAGGTTGAACCCGGTGTTTAAGACCATACAGAATGTGGCGATGTCCCAGAAGAAGATCCGGGAACGGATCGATTCCAGCGATTTTTCCGAAACACTCGACAGGGATGTGCAAGCCTGGGCCACTAACCAGACAGATGAGATCCGGCAATTACGGGAAATGGAAAAATACAGGAAGGATTTCCTGGGGAATGTTTCTCATGAGCTCAAAACCCCCATATTCAATATCCAGGGATATATTCTTACACTGCTTGAGGGGGGAATTGATGATTCGAAAGTAAATAAACTCTACCTCAAGCGGGCAGAGAAAAGCATCAACCGCATGATCTCGATCGTGGATGACCTGGTTTCCATATCGCGGCTTGAATCAGGGGAATTCAAACTGAAGCTGGAGGATTTAAATATCGTCAAACTGGTGGAAGAGATATTCGAGCATCACGAGATGCTGGCAAAGCAGTTCAAGGTGAAACTGGAATTTGACTCCAGCTACAAGAGTCCCATCATGGTGCATGCTGACCGGAGAAGAATGACAGAGGTGCTTAATAACCTGATCGTGAATTCCATTAAATATGGAAAGGCGAATGGCAAGACCAAAGTGGGATTCATAGATACCGGCGAACGTATTTTGGTCGATATTTCGGACAATGGGATTGGCATTGATGAATCAGATCTGCCAAGGATATTTGAGCGTTTTTATCGCGTGGATAAAAGCAGGTCGAGGGATTCAGGCGGAACCGGTCTTGGCCTGGCTATTGTGAAACACATTATCCAGGCCCACAACCAGACGATCAATGTAAGGAGTGCAGCAGGGAAAGGCACATCCTTTGTATTTTCAATGGATAAATCGCAATAATCAGGGATCGATCCAGTCACCATGTTCCCGCATCACCTCAATCAATTGCGCAACGGCTCTCTTTTCAGGAACATTCTTTGAAACGGCATTTTTGCCTTTGAAGATGCTCACCATTCCCCTTCCTGCGCCAATATAGCCATAATCGGCATCTGCCATTTCTCCGGGTCCGTTGACAATACATCCCATCACGGCAATCTTCAGTCCTTTCAGGTGGTTGGTTTTGCTGCGTACTTCAGCGAGTGCGGACTGGATATCGAACAGCGTACGGCCACAGGAGGGACAGGCAATATATTCCGTGGAGGTGATCCTGTTGCGTGCTGCTTGCAATACCTGGAAGGAAAAGTTGCAATTAGATTCCGCCGGAAAATGGGGGTTGTCCAGCCAGATGCCCTGTATCAGGCGGTCTACCAGCAACAGGCCGACCTCCCCGGAGGCGCTCACAAGGTAGTTTGCATGGCTTTTCTCCTGGTAGGTTTTCCTGAAGATAACAGGCAGTGTTCCTCCTGCCCGGTAATAGCGGATGAGCCAGGATTTAATAAAAACCATCGGATGATCTGCTCCCTCCAGGATCAGCACTTTTGGGGTATTGTAATGTGCGAATTGTGCTGGTTCGGTTGCTGTTGTTATCTGTTCGAACACAGGGTTTTTATTGATTTCCGGGGTAATGATATCCGGGTAGGGTTCGGAATGATCTCCCGGATCAGCAATGACCGCAACCGGGGCTTTTCCTCCCACGCCGCTTACCTGTTGGGTCTGTTGTTCGCTATGATGAAAAGGATCCCACGGCAGTGCATTCAAGGGATCATAGGGAAGGGTGCCGGGTTTCGGGAAGTACCGGGTAAGCAATTTTGCTATGGGAATCTCATTTTCCGGGGGTTCGGTGAGGCTTACCCTGAGGGTATCGCCTATACCTTCCATGAGCAACGGAGCCATACCGACGGCGGATTTGATCCTTCCTTCTTCTCCATCACCGGATTCGGTTACCCCAAGGTGCACAGGATAGTAGAGTCCCTCCCTGGTCATCGTTTTGACAAGTAGCCGCACGGCCTGTACCATCAGCACGGTATTGCTTGATTTCATAGAGACGACCACGTTGTGGAAATCTTCATTGTTGCAGACACGCAGAAATTCCATGGCGGATTCCACCATTCCTTCCGGGGTGTCACCGTACCGTGACATGATACGGGATGAGAGGGATCCGTGGTTGACACCGATGCGCAGTGCTGCCTGGTATTTCCTGCAGATTCCGATCAGGTGCCTGAGCTCCTGGCTGCTTTTGATAAGCCCAGCTGCAAACTCTGCCTCGCTACAGACCTCCGCCCCTCTTTTTTTTTCTTTGAAATTTCCAGGATTGATCCGCACCTTGTGGCATACCCTGGCTGCTTCGAATGCCACCTTTGCGTTAAAATGTACATCAGCAGAAATGGGGACATGGTCATAGGGTGGAGAGAGCTTACTTATGATCTGCCGGAGGGCTTCTACCTCTTTTTTTCCCTGCGCAGTGAAGCGCACCAGCTGTCCACCCGCATCAACGATCTTTTTCAATTGTTCAATGCTGGCACTGACATTGCACGTATCGGTATTGGCCATGGACTGGATGATGACCGGCAGACCATCACCTAATTCAATCTTACCGATCTTCACGCGTTGCGACAATGGAACGGTATATTTGTTATGATGGATCATTTGTCTTTATGTAAGCTTTTTGTCAAATGAGAATTACCAGGCGGACTGTCTTAATAAGTGCTATTGCACAGATGATGGCAGTTCTATTAATTGATCTTTCACTTGTTGATCTCCCAGTCGAACCCGTCTTTCCTGTCCTTGACCGTGATGCCCATCTGCTGCAGGGTATCCCGGATCTGGTCGGAAGTTTCAAAATCTTTCCGGGCTTTCGCTGCCAGCCTGAGATTGAGGATATATTCCACCAGGTCTGCTGTGAGCGTTTCGTCGGACGATTT
>CAZOXI010000552.1:0-3091 GCA_964583445.1 uncultured Bacteroidaceae bacterium
CGCGGGATCAGTATATCCAGGTAATCATTCAGTTTCATGAGTGCATTGGCGCTTTCCCTGGTGGTATTGGTGACCAGCTGGATCATATTCTGATTAAATCCCAGTCCTGAAACCACATTCCTGAAGATATTGACAATTGCCAGGTTGGAGTTGAACGCCTCCTTGCCGCCCCTTAATACACACACATTACCGGTTTTGATGCACAAACCACCCACATCTGCCGTCACATTGGGCCTGGATTCGTAAATCACACCCACCACACCCAGCGGTACACGTTTTTTTCCAATCATGAGCCCATTGGGACGCTTTTTCATCTCCAGTACCTCTCCAACCGGATCTTCCAATCCGGCGATCTGTTCCAGTCCTTCGGCGATCCCTTTGATCCGGTCCTCATTAAGTGTAAGCCTGTCCACAATAGCGCCTTTCAGTCCCATCTCCTTTGCATTGGCAAGGTCTTTCCTGTTCTCTTCAAGGATCGAACCTGTTGCTTCCACCAACTCCTGTGCCACACCGCGAAGAATGCTGTCCTTTGCGCTTGTATCAAGATGAGCCAGCTCATATGCTGCCTCTTTCGCTTTTTTCCCAATTTCAATGATCTCTTTCATGATTGTTTTCACTTTTTAGATGATCGTAAATTAATTTCGTAAACCTTCCAATCACTCGCACTCTGATATTTTGACAGCAATAAACTATTTGTGAGAGTTTACTTCTGTTGACTCACTTACAAAATGGGTACCCTCTTTTCTGCCGGCCAGTATATCGAAGAGCACATCTGCATCCGATCCTTTGGCAATCACCACATCAATGTTCTTTTTCCGGCAGATCTCAGCAGCCTCGATTTTGGATTGCATGCCGCCGGATCCCACATTTGATTTTCCCTCTGCCACGATTCCCCTCAGGTCCTTTTTTGCTTCTGTAACCGTAGAAACCTTTTTCGCATTGCTGTCTGTATGCGGATTTGAAGTATAGACCCCATCTGTGTTGGTTAGTATGATCAGCAAATCTGCATTGATCAGTTCGGCTACCATGACCGCCAGCATATCGTTGTCACCAAATTCAATCTCCTCGGTAGATACAGCATCATTTTCATTGATCACCGGGATCACTCCCATCGTAAGTAACCTGTTAATTGTATTTCTTGCATTGGTTCGGCGTGTTTCATTCTCCACTCCGTCGCGTGTGAGTAATACCTGTCCGATCACCTGGTCATATTCGTTAAAAAAGGTCTCATACATGCGCAATAATGCCGCCTGTCCTATAGAGGCAAGTGCCTGTTTTTCAACTATTTCAGTAGGTTTGTTTTCAAGTTTCATAATGCCCATGCCTGCACCTACCGCCCCTGAGGTTACCAGGATCACCTCCTTGCCGGCACTGATCAGGCTGGATATTACCCGGGCCATTTTTTCAATCCGCAGCAGGTTGATCCTTCCATCCTCCTGTGTGATCAGGGCAGTGCCCAATTTAACAATAATCCTGTGTTTGTCCTTTAAACCAACTCTATGTTCCATTTTTTCTATACCAGATCCTGTTTTCATGGCGATAACTTATATATAATGTTTTAATTCTTCAAATATTTTTTCTGCCGGAGTGATCTGAAGCGTATCGCGGACAGCTTGATATTTTCCGGAAATACGGTCCAGGCCTGGATTCCCGATGCTCCCGATATGTGTATATTCAGTTTCTCCTGAGGGCCTGTAGGTGCCGGTTTCGATCTCCCTGGCAACTTCCCTGTATGCATCACGAAAAGTCATTCCTGCCATCACTTTTTTGTTCACCTCTTCCACGGAAAACACCATGGAATATTTTTTGTCCTCCAGGATATCTTCGCGTGGCATCATATGGGCAACCATCAGCGCCATCATCTGAAGGCTTTGCCGTGTTTTACTGATGCCAGGGACCAATAACTCCTTGGTCAGCTGGAGGTCACGGTGATACCCAGAGACCAGGTTAGCCGTCAGGCTATTCAGCGTTGCAGGTAAGGCCATAACGGTATTACAGTGTCCACGGATTAATTCAAGTACATCCGGGTTCTTTTTATGGGGCATGATACTGGAGCCCGTGGTCAGCGTGTCACTGAAAGTGATAAAATTCAGATCCTGGCCCATAAAAAAGATCATATCCGCCGCCAGTCTCGACAATGTTTGCGCCAGGGAAGACAAACCGGTTGCCATGTGCATTTCCATTTTTCCCCTGTTCAACTGTGCCGATACGGCGCTTACCTGCAAATCACTGAATCCTGCCAAACGGGTAGTAACATCACGATCGATCGGAAACGAGGAGCCATATCCCGCAGCTGAACCCAGTGGATTCTGGTCGATCACTTTCAGTATTCCTGAAATGAGGTGCAGGTCATTCACCAGTGATTCTGCATACGCACCCAGCCACAATGCAAAAGATGAAGGCATGGCCACCTGGGTGTGAGTATATCCCGGAAGCAGGGATGCACGGAGTGCTTCTGCTTTGTCGACCAGGGTATGGAAGAGGGTATCTGCGTCTTCAATGACCATCCGGAGTTCTTCTTTCATAAGCAGCAGCATGGCGGTCATCACCTGGTCGTTCCGGGATCTGGCTGTATGGATTTTCTTTCCGGGATCACCCAGTTTGTTGACCAGGTAATTTTCCAGGTGGCTGTGGATATCCTCATCGTCGGGGTCCAACGCAAACGAAGGGTCTTTGGTTGCCGGGTAGTAGGCTGCCAGCTCTTCCAAAATCTGCCGTACCTCTGCCGGCTGCAACAGCCCGACCTGACCCAGCATAATTGCATGGGCCATAGATCCGATGATATCGTATGGCGCCAGCAGCTTGTCAAAAGCAGGGTCATTGCCTACAGTGAATTTCATCACCGCATCTTCGGTTTTCTTGTCTTTATCCCACAACCTCATTATAAAATATTTTTCTGTAAGAATTGCTGTCACTTGCTGTCACCAATCACCACATGCACCGGGCTCCTTCATTCGACCTATAGCATGCATCGCCGGACTACCGTAGTATTTTTTCGTATTGACAGTGGATTTATAATTTCAAATTAATAATCTTTTCAATAAAAGTGGCATAGCGGTCGATGGCGGCTTCGATCTCTGCAATAAAAATA
>CAZOXI010000553.1:0-3076 GCA_964583445.1 uncultured Bacteroidaceae bacterium
GAAATAACTATTCCTCGTCCCAAGCATTGACCAAGGAAATCGCCGAAAAATTCGAAGGCAGGTATTTCTTTACACCTAAAAAGATGGGCGCGCAGACTGCAGAAGCAAATCTCAATGCAGGAGTGGCCGCGGCAAAGCAGATTGTAGCATTTATCGAGAAAGGTGATACTACCTTCAAAGTCAACTGATTGTTTCAAGAAAAACTTAACCTGATTATGGCAGTTTTAAAACCTTTTAAGGGGTTTCGGCCTCCGGCGGAGCATGTAAAAGAGCTTGCCTCGCGGCCTTATGATGTGCTGAATTCAAAAGAGGCACGTGCAGAGGTGGAGGGAAATCCGCACTCTTTCCTTCACGTTGTAAAACCTGAAGTCGATCTCCCGGAAGGGATTGACCTGTATTCACAGGAAGTGTACAACAAGGCAAAGGAGAACCTCGACAGGTTGATCCATGACGGCTTTTTTGCCCGGGACGACAGGGAATTACTTTATGTATACGCCCAGACCATGTTTGGCAAGACCCAGTACGGGATCGTGGGATGCTCCTCGGTGGATGATTATATGAATGAAGTGATCAAGAAGCATGAACTGACACGGCCTGATAAGGAGGAGGACAGGATGAACCACATCCGGGTATCCAATTTCAATGCGGAGCCGGTATTTTTTGCTTACCCGGACCATGCAGGTATCGATGCGATTGTGCAGCGCGTGATCAAAGAAGAGCCCGTGTATGATTTTGAGACTGACGACGGCGTTGGACACCATTTTTGGATCATTGAAGCACAAAGCGACATCGATGCGATCGTCAGTTATTTCGAGAAGGATATCCCGAATACCTACGTGGCAGACGGGCACCATCGCACAGCGGCTGCGGCATTGGTGGGGAACGAACGCAGGAAAAATAATCCGGACCATACAGGAGACGAGGAATACAACTATTTTCTTTCAGTGAATTTTCCTGCCTCACAACTCACCATCATAGATTATAATCGCGTGGTGACCGATTTGAATGACTTGACAACCAAGCAATTCCTGGGTGAGCTGGACAAAGGGTTTGAGGTGAAACAGATTGGTAAGGAGATATACAAACCTGCGGAACCGCATGTATTCAGCATGTACCTGGAGGGGAACTGGTTTTCACTGAAGGCGAAACCTGCCACATATAATGATGATGACCCCATTGGGTGCCTCGATGTAACGATACTTTCAGAACAGGTGCTGGGTCCCGTGCTGAATATCACGGACCTGCGTAAATCGAAGCGTATCGATTTTGTAGGGGGAATCAGGGGACTTGAAGAATTGAAAAAACTGGTGGACCAGGGGAACATGGAGGTTGCATTCGCACTCTATCCCGTATCCATGAAACAGTTGATGGATATTGCGGATAATGATCTGATCATGCCTCCCAAAACCACGTGGTTTGAACCGAAATTAAGAAGCGGACTCGTGATTCATTCACTTGAAGATTAATATGGATATTAAAGAGAACCTGGAGAAATTGAAGGAGCGCATTCCGGATCATGTGGAGCTGGTCGCAGTATCAAAGACCAAACCGGCAAGCATGATTCGTGAACTGTTTGAAGCCGGACACCGCGATTTTGGCGAAAACAAGGTGCAGGAGCTGCTTGACAAGCAGGAGCAGCTGCCCGGGGATATTCGCTGGCACATGGTTGGCCACCTCCAATCCAATAAGGTGAAATACATCGCTCCCTTCGTTTACCTGGTGCACGGGGTCGACAGCCTGAAATTACTCAAAGTACTGGAGAAGGAGGGCAGGAAAAATGACCGGCAGATCAACTGCCTGCTGCAAATGCATATTGCAAAGGAATCTTCTAAATTTGGACTCAGCGAGGAAGAACTGAAGGAGATACTTGCTTCTGAAACGTACCGCAACATGGAATTCATAAAGGTACGCGGACTCATGGGTATGGCTACTTTTACAGATAATTCTGAACTGGTCAGGGAGGAGTTTCAGAATCTAAAACGTATATTTGAACAACTAAAAACGGATCATTTCAGGGAGCATCCTGAATTTTCTCTATTGTCCATGGGAATGTCGGGAGATTATGAAATTGCAGTTGATGAAGGGAGCAACATGATCCGCGTGGGCAGTTTGATCTTTGGTCCACGGAATACCAATTAAAAATGTTTTGAAATGATCGATCTATCAGTCAGGTATGCAGGTTTAGAGTTAAAAAGTCCGATCATTGTTTCCAGCAGCGGCCTCACCAGTTCTGTTGCAAGGATCAGGAAAATTGCTGCCGCCGGTGCAGGTGCAGTAGTGTTAAAGTCGCTGTTCGAGGAGCAGATACAGTTTGAGATCGGTGCAATGGAGACCAGTGGAGACTATCCCGAAGCTGCCGATTACCTGCGGACCTATGCCCGGGAGAATTCTGTGGATAATTATCTCGATCTGATCAAAGAGGCCAAGGCTGCGGTAGACATCCCTGTTATTGCGAGTGTGAACTGTTACAGCAGCGACGAATGGGTGGATTTCACAAAACAGATGGAAGAGGCAGGTGCCGATGGCATCGAGTTGAATATCTATTACATGGCCAACGACCGGAAAAAAGATCCACGTGCTTACGAAGATATTTACCTCCGCATTCTAGAAGAAGTGAAGAAGAAGGTGAATATACCGGTG
Organism: uncultured Bacteroidaceae bacterium; assembly: GCA_964583445.1. Classification (GTDB taxonomy): domain Bacteria; phylum Bacteroidota; class Bacteroidia; order Bacteroidales; genus M55B112. The sequence goes on from CAZOXI010000553.1 coordinate 2,641, forward strand.
ATGGTCAAGTTGGGAATGCATTTCACAAATCTGACCTGGATGGCCGAAGAACTGTCCGTAAGAGGTGCCGCAGGGATCGTTATGTTCAACCGTTTTTATGCCCCCGATATCGATACGGATGATTTCACCATGGGATCTGCCGAAGTGCTCAGCTCTCCTGCGGATATCAGGAACTCCCTCAGGTGGGTGGGCATCGTTTCATCAGAGGTGCCAAAGCTGGATATCGCTGCCTCTACCGGTGTGCACAGTGGCCTGGGAGCTGTCAAACAATTGCTGGCAGGAGCGGAGGCAGTGCAGGTATGCTCTGTCTTATACAGGAACGGCGTTGATTATCTGCATGAAATTGTTGGTGAATTGAAAAAATGGATGGAGAAAAAACAATACAACTCCATTGAAGAGTACAGGGGCAAAATGAGTTATGCAAACCTGAAAGACC
>CAZOXI010000554.1:0-3069 GCA_964583445.1 uncultured Bacteroidaceae bacterium
CGGTCTTTCCTACCATGCCTGCTCCTTTCACGGTCACCAGGTCTACATTGTTGATGGATGAGATTCCCTTGATCAGGTGGTCTGATTTACACAATCCCTGGTGCGAGATGAGCGTTCCCGGGGCTTCACGGTTGAAGGTGTTGAGGATACGGATCGGCACACTGGCCCTGAACGCCGGCGACAGGGTAGGGGTGTACACCACCCTGGCCCCGAAATGTGAAAGTTCCATGGCCTCTTCATAGGTCATGCAATCAATGGGATGCGCCTTTTTCACAATCCTCGGATCGGCAGTCATGAATCCATCCACATCGGTCCATATCTCCAATACATCTGCTTTCAGCGTAGCAGCCACGATAGCCGCAGTATAGTCCGAACCGCCCCTGCCAAGGGTCGTGGTTTTGCCAAGCGAATCAGAGGCCACGAATCCCGGGAGAATCACTGTTCCTTTCAATGCATCCAGTTTGGCCCTGATGCGCTTTTCGGTCTTCCCGAAATCGACCGTGGCATTTGAAAAATTACTGTCCGTATGGATCAGCTTGCGTGCATCATAATAATCTGCCTTATCAATGAACCTGCTGATAATGAATGCTGAAAGCCGTTCGCCAAAGCTCAGGAGGTAATCCAGTGTTTTGGGACTGAGGTCCTCCAATAGGTACACACCGTGCAGGATGTCCTGGAACTCATTGATCAGGGCATCCACGATCTTCAGGGTATATTCCCTGTTCTCCCCTTCGAGCAGCGCGTGGATCGTTTCGAAGTGCCGTTCCCCGATACCGATCATCTCTTCCCGGTAAGTAGGGTCATGGTCCATGGCTTTTTTGGCCGTGATGATAATCTGATCAGTAACCCCGCCAAAAGCTGAGACGATCACGATACTGGGTTCCAGTTGCGATGAGATGATCTCTTTAACGATCCTGATGGAATCCGGTGATCCCACCGAAGTTCCTCCAAATTTGAGTACTTTCATTCCTTACGTTTATTTTATACCTGGCTATGCACTCTCTGTGGTTACAGAGCGATCTGTTTTCTTGATCAGTCCCTGCAATACGTTGCCAGGACCAACTTCTGTAAATACCGTGGCGCCGTCAGCGATCATGCGTTGTGCAGTTTGTGTCCATTTCACCGGTGAAACCAGCTGCGAAACCAGGTTTTTCCTGATCTCAGCCGGGTCCGAAGATGGAGCGGCATTCACATTCTGGTATACCGGGCAAACCGGGGTGCTGAACTGTGTAGCCTCGATTGCTTCCTGCAATTCTTCCCTGGCGGGTTCCATCAGGGGAGAGTGGAACGCACCTCCAACGGGTAACTTGAGTGCCCTGCGTGCTCCCTTTTCCTTCAACGCTTCCACCGCTGCATCAATCCCTGCCATCGAGCCTGAGATCACGATCTGACCAGGGCTGTTGTAATTGGCGGGAACCACCACTTCGCCGATGGCCGCACATACCTCTTCCACCACCTCATTTTCCAGTCCGAGGATGGCCGCCATGGTGGATGGTGTCGCTTCACAAGCCTTTTGCATGGCCATGGCACGTTTGAATACAAGTTGCAATCCATCTTCAAATGCCAGGGTCCGGTTGGCTACCAGTGCGGAAAACTCACCGAGTGAGTGCCCGGCCACCATGTCCGGTTTGAAGTTTTCTATGGTTGTGGAGAGGATCACTGAATGGAGAAAGATGGCGGGCTGTGTGACCCTGGTCTGCTTGAGGTCCTCGTCCTGCCCTTCGAACATCAGGTCGGTGATACGAAATCCCAGCAATTCGTTCGCCCGCTCAAAAAGTTCCTTTGCGGCATCATTGCGCTCATATAGCTCCTTGCCCATTCCTACAAATTGTGCCCCCTGTCCGGGGAAAACATATGCGTGCATAATCTCTTCTTTTTAAAAGTTTAGCAAAAATAAGCAGTTCTTTACGATAAAACTTACTAAACGGGTAAATTTTATGTAAAACATTAATAAAACAAAGTGAATAGATTACAATTCGAAATAAGTGGGGTCACCCACCGGAAAAGTGCCGCACATTCTGGCAGGAAGCCCGGTTCATTGCGGGGAAAGTGCTCCTCATAATGGGAGGAAGCCTGGTTCATCGCGGGAAAAGTGCTCCTCATAATGGGAGGAAGCCTGGTTCATCGCGGGAAAAGTGCACAGGTTTCATGCATTGCTGCACCATCTCTCTAAGCCGGTGGTATTTTATTGAACCCTATCAGTGCAGTGTTTTACCGATGAGGTGGATGAATTCTTCTCGGGTATTGAGGTTTTTGAGGAACTCACCTGTGAAGGCCGAGGTGGTGGTCACCGAATGCTGCTTTTGTACACCGCGCATAACCATGCACAGGTGTGTTGCCTCGATCACCACCGCAACGCCCAGTGGCTCGAGGGTTTCCTGGATGCAATCGCGGATCTGCACGGTGAGCCGTTCCTGTACCTGCAACCTGCGGGCAAATGCTTCGGCGACCCTGGCGATCTTGCTCAGACCGGTGATGTACCCGTTGGGAATATAGGCAATGTGTGCTTTCCCGAGGAAAGGAAGCATGTGGTGTTCACACATGGAATAGAGCTCAATGTCCTTGACGATCACCATCTGCTGGTATTCTTCTTTGAATTTTGCGGATTCCAGAATTTTCTGTGGATCAAGTCCGTAACCCTGCGTGAGGAACTGCATGGCCTTGGCTACACGTTCCGGGGTTTTGGACAGGCCTTCCCGGTCGGGATCTTCGCCGATCAGTCCGAGGATCTCGTGGTAATTCTTCTGTAGTCGCTCTGTCGTATCCCGGTCAAACTCATCGATGCGGTTGTACCCATCCAGTATATTTTCTCCGGTGCCGTTATTAACGATTTTCATCAATATACATCTTAGTTAGTGCCTTATTTTTTATTCTCCGTAATATTCCACCGAATTGTTTTCGGTCTCTTCCAGTTTCACACGGTGCAGCTCAACGCCCAGCTTGCGGATATCCGGTTCCAGCTGGTTCCATATCCCTACGGCCAGGTTCTCGGTGGAAGCGATCACATTTGTCATGAAATCCACTTCGGTATTGATGTTCTTGTGGTCCAGTTTTTCGATCACTTTTTCC
>CAZOXI010000555.1:0-3067 GCA_964583445.1 uncultured Bacteroidaceae bacterium
TCACAAGTGCCAATCTTCCCCGGTCCTCCTCTCCAGCATCAGCCGGAATTATTGGGGCACCTTCCAGGTTGACAAGCAGGGTTTCCTGCTCGTTTCCGAGTAATGTGGAATAACCATTGTTTGCAAGAATCTCCTGGCCATCTTCAGCCAGCCATTGCAGGAAATTTCGTTCCTGGTCACCAAGTGGTCCCCCGGAACCTACTGCAAAGATGCGGCTATACAATGAACTGGTATATTTACCGATCCAAATGCCCCGGTGCAATGCTTCCACATCGCCATAAATCTCCTCAAAATGATCCATCTGATCATTCGCGTTCAGATCCACGGGGACCATTGCCAGCTTTTTCAGCTCCTCATCTTCCTGCATATTTTGAAGCTGCGACAGCGTGCAGAAACCAATCCCGTACCTGTCATTGCAGACCGCATCAACAACCATATTACAACTCTGAAGCACCTTCCCTCCAACCAAATCCTGCTCCATTTCGGCAAAATCAGCCAGGCAGGTAGTAAACGTTGGATCTATGGTCCGGTATGCATGTACTTCACTATCGTTGCCACCCTGTAGTAACTCACCCCAGGTGATCTGCCGTCCTGCTGTATACATCAATGCAAATTCTTTTGGAGAGATCCCGCTCTGACGTATTTGCTCAAGGTAAGGATTCTCAGGATGTGTTACCGGTACATACACCTCCCTTCCTACCACAAATATCTTCGACTGCCGGGGATCCAGACGTTCCATGTGGTATTTTGTGAGCAATGCCATGTGACCAGGATCATTGATCCATTCATTGACCTTCCGGTCACCCAGTAGCTGTAAACGCACATTACCACCTTCCAGGCTGTTGTAGGTTTTCGTGCACTCCTGCATCACAAGATACAGGTCAGGACTACACAGTACCTGCAAGTCTTCACCAGTTGTCATGCCCGAGACTTCACCCGGGTCCTGACGTTGTAATTTGCCCCTGGCCGCACCCGGAACTTCATCCAGGGCCGCACCCGGCAACGTGCCTTGAACTTCCTCAGCGGTTTCTCCCGGAGAATCCTGTCCCGGTATGGTAGCCATCACCGGTTGCATACCCAGTAAAAAAACCACCGACCAAATAAATACAATACATTTTTTCATATCACCTGATTTTAATTGATTATTGCGCTCTAACGGAACACGCTTGTTCAGAAGGTACCTTCCAAACTTGATGCCAAAGCCAAAAATCAGGTGCTATCTATCTGTTATACTGATATTTAGATTTTTAAAGAGGAACAAAAAAACAACAACGAAGTGTTGTGTTTTTCATCACTTAATTTAAATGGGTATGTTATTACCCTATTTGTCAGTGTCTTAAGTGATATGTATATTTTCTCTACACTGTTTATTATTTCAACATTCGAGCGAATTCGAAATATATATGTTGTTGTTTTTTAGTTATTTACGCGGAATCAATTTGATCAGCGTTATCTCGCTTTTCGTACCGATGCGCATCGGGGGACCAAAGGTGCCGGCTCCCATTGAGACGAAGACCTGGGTGCCATTGTACCTGTAAAGTCCCCTGTTATAATTAAAGATCAGATCATTGATATAGGTAACCGGGAACAACTGTCCGCCATGGGTATGTCCTGCAAGATAGAGGTCAATTCCCTTCGCACTGGCATATTCGATGCCATCCGGACTGTGATGCAGCAATACAGATGGACGATCAGGATCCACCTCAAGGGAGGCCAGCACCTGTTTGATCGTCTGCCCGTTCTGGATGGCATGCATACTGCGTGATTCCTCGTCGGGGCGCATATGGTCCAGACCTACCAGTTGTAAAGGACCTGCTTCCACAACTTCATTTTCCAGCACCCGGATGCCAGTCTCCCGCAGGTACTTCTTGATCTCCTGCACCCCTGAATAACCATCATGATTTCCTTCTACAAAATACACAGGCACATTGAATTGTTTCAACGGTGCAAGCGTTGCTTTAGCCAGTTGCTTTTTTCCATCAAAGAGATCGCCGGTGATCACCACCAGGTCGGGATTGGTTTTCTGTGCCATTAGCACAAGTTGCTGAAGGAACGCTTCTCCACGAAAATGACCCAGGTGAATGTCAGATAAATGCATGATCCGTACCTCCTGTTCCAGTTCTGAAAGCTCGATATCCTTGTGTGTCAGTTTCACCCGGAAGGCATTCCAGGTTCCGAGTGAGGAAACCAGCAGGGTCAGTGAAAGTGCAACTAATCCAAATTGTGCCGGCCGAAGTTTCAGTGCGAGATGGACCAGTTCAGTTGCCAGCATGGACACGAGAAAGAACAGAACAAATCCTGTGATGAATGCAGATAATCCATAGAGGATGGTACCGGAAACAGAAGTGGCATTGGAAAACCCGAACAGGCCTGTCATCATGAGGACAGGGACAACTGCGAACAGGAGATGCAACCACCACCTGCTGTCAGCAGAAAGGATCCAGGCAACCCTGCGGGTAAGGTAGATATTTGAACTTACCAGCACTGCAAGGAAGACCAGGAGCATGATTACAGGAAGCAGGTTTTTCATGTGTATGTTTTTTTACCAACACTGCAACAAAATAGATATTTTATTCAAACACCTGACAACTGCTTCTGTTCATGAAATGCTACCGGCACAGCAGTTTGTTCATCTTTCACTCAGCACAGTTCACTATCTTAGAAGGACCATAACCGACAGGTGGAAGCATTGTATCCTTTAAAAATGAACGTATATTTGAATCAAAATTAAAACCGATCCGGAGCAAGATGAATAAAAACAGATTTATACCAATTGTAATTATAATGGCATGTATGGTAATGCACAATATTTCGGCCCAGACGGGATTTCCTTTCTACGTCGGGACCTATACCGGCGAACATAGCCAGGGCATCTACAAATACCAGCTCAATCCTGACGGTACTATGGATTCCATCGGGTTGGCAGCAATAACTCCAAACCCCTCTTACCTGACCAAATCACCTGACGGACAGTTCCTGCTAACAATCAGCGAGGTGAGCTCAAAAGACAGTGTAGGCTTCGTGAAGTCATACAGGATACGGGAAGACTCGCTTTTGCAGGTCGGCG
>CAZOXI010000556.1:0-3065 GCA_964583445.1 uncultured Bacteroidaceae bacterium
CCGGTAAGGCTTTTAAACGGATTGACCCGGTAGTCGATCAGGGTTTCTGAAGGAGACCCCAGGACCATGTCAGCCTCTGAATCCTCGGAAACCACGGGTTCGATTACCTGGTCAAAATGCTCCTTTTTGATGTTGGTTACATCCGCATCCCAGAACAGGATGACCTCCCTTTCGGCATGTTCAACCCCCACTACCATTGCATGACTTTTGCCCTGGTTTTCTTCGAGCGTTACCAGTTTGAAATCAAAATCTTTTTTCAATGCAGCCAGGATGTCAGGCGTTTTGTCTTCCGAACCATCATCCACTACAACGATTTCGCTCCCGGGGTTGAATTCGTGACAGGTCCTGACCACGTATTCGATCGTAGCCTCCTCGTTGTAGGCACAGATTACGATACTTACTTTTTCCTTCATTTTTATTGCCGTTTAGTAACAAATATACAAAAATACATGCACCCGTTTTAAAATCCTTCAAGAGGGAAATTGTCATGTCAGCCAGTTTCATTCATTCACGCTGAAAGTTACTCTTCTGAATATGGTATTTCCCATGGGGACCAGATCAAAGGGCTCCTTGGTGCCCTGTTTGTCTACCAGCCATACCTTCAGGTGCACCGCCGGCTCATCCCATGGAGCTCTTATTTCATCCTCTGCAGGCCCAAATTCGAATGGGCCGTCAAGGTCCAGCCGGTACTCCCATGCCTGCGTGTTTTCCGGTGTTATACGGTACCTGTAAAATCCACTGTTATGATGTTCCTTGACAGGCACAATTTCATGTTGAAACGGCAGCGCATATACGATGGCGCCTCTTTTTACGTAGACCCCCTTTTCTTTCACTGATTTTGAGGCAGGTTGCTCAACCTGTTGCACCTGGAAATCCAGGATCATATGTACCCGGTCTCCTTTTTTCCACTGGTGTTCAATTACAAATGCATCATCTCTCTCTGTCATTGAGGCACCGTCGGGTAGTTCAAGTGTTATGTCCTCACATCCGTGCGGTTTGCGGAGGGTGAGCGGGAAGGTGACTGCTTCTTCCGGGTCGATATGGAAGGTGATCGTATCGGTAAACGGATAACCTGTTTCTTCGTGTATTTCTATGCCTGTTCCACCTATCCTGGTTGAGAGGCTGTTCGGACCATAGAGCACGGCCGCCAGTCCATCATTCTGAAGGTCCCGCATCCACATTCCTTCCACGAAATAGGGCATCAGTCTTCCGCCGTTCAGCACGCAACAGGCAGCTGCAAAGTGCGCGGCATCGTAGCTTTCCCTCCGCGCGATCTCACGGTGATTGATGCGGATGCGGTTGTCTTTTGTAAAGTAGGAAAGTGCTGACAATACCGGGAACCGTGAACCCTGGCCGGCATTGAAAGTCATGGTCTCGATCCGGTCAGCCAGGAACAGGTCGCCGGAGAGCGCGATCATTTTATTCAGCGGGCTCACCATTTCGGCAATACCACAATATTCATATCGCTCATCGGCGTCACCCTCGCGTCCCTTGATCCACTCGTCACAGCGCATCGCACCGGAAGGCGTCGTATGCTTCGTCAGCTTGGCAATGGCATTGTCCGCTGCTTCATCATATTCTGCAGTATCTTTGATGGCTGCAATGAATTCGGGGACAAAAAAACCTTCCGCGATATGTGCGCCGTGCTTTTCAAACAATACATCTTCATTTAGCAGTTGGTCCGTTTGGAGATCGTCATCACGTACTTCAACGCTGTTAAAATCTTCGTATAATTTTTCAGCGAAATCCAGGTATTCCTGCTTCCCCGTGATCCTGTAAAGCCATTCCAGGTTCTCGAAGAATCCAATCCCGTGACTCACGCCGCCCCCACGTGATTTTTTTGCAAAATAGTTTTCATTGCTGTAATTCTTCATAATGAGTCGTGCTGCATCCTGGGCTGCACTGAGCACCTCGCGGTTCCCTGTGTATTCATAATAGGCAAGCATGGCCATGAGAATACGGCTGGTCGCCCAAAGTTCACCATTTTCCCTGGTGTGGTTAAAGCGGCTCCCTCTTTCGTTGCCGGGCTGGTAAATACCAATATAGCCGTTTTCCCCGGAAGCGTCTACCAGCGCGTTCATCCATTGATCCGCCTGGCTGATAAAATCCTGTTGACCGGTGAGAAAGGCCATGCGGATCACCGCATCTTTCCAGTACCCTTCATGTTCTCCGCTCCACCATTCTTTGCGCATGGAAAATTTCCGTTTGCTTTTCCGGTCCTGGTTGACAAATACATCGTGGGTCACGGTCGGGTGTACTTCGTCAAAGCTGCCGATATATCCATCAGCCAGGTCCCGTTTCAGCTGTTGCCTGATCCATCCTTCGGGTTGAATGCTCCCGGCTGACAATATTGCATAGTTGTAAATATTATTCTTTTCTGTCATCGTATCTTCTTGTGGTTCATTTTCAATCATCATGTTGCTTGTGTCGTCATATTGAAATGCATAAAGCATGAGGCCGATCAGGCCTGTAATGATCATGATGGCTCCTACTCTCATATGTTTCTGTCCTTCCGTTTTTATGTTGCACATTATTGCTCATTACACGTCCTGTCTGGTGTGAATAGTGTGCCAAAAGTGCGCAGGAGAGTTAATATTCAGAAAAACAAAGATTTAAAAAAGGCGGTGCACCTGTTTTTCTGTCCTGCTGTGTAGTCTTAACTCCACAATTGTGGTTGGATTGACTCGATTTGATCCTGCTTGGAAATATCCACGATCGTAAGTGAAGAGAAGCACAATGTCGGTCGTCGTCGGCCTACAAAAAAAAAGACCGCCCCTTTCGAGACGGTCTTTTTGAGTAAGGTGTATTTCTATGCTTAAGCAAAAAGCTTTGGTACAAGGTCAACAACCCTGGCAGAGTATCCCCATTCGTTGTCATACCAGGAGACTACTTTCACAGTCTTGCCATTCACCATCGTTGACAGTGCGTCAAATATGGAGGAATGTGGATTGTGGATGATGTCTACAGATACAATGGGATCTTCGGTATACTCAAGGATGCCTTTCATGGACCCTTCAGCAGCTTTTTTCATTGCTGCGTTGATCTGCTCCTTGGTTACCTCAACC
>CAZOXI010000557.1:0-3064 GCA_964583445.1 uncultured Bacteroidaceae bacterium
TTTCCTCTTGCGGGACAGTATTCCAGAGGCCCATAAGATCGGAGGATTGCTGATAGGTGTCTATACAGGTGGAACCCCCAATCTCGCTGCTATCGCCAGGGGACTGCATGTTGATGAGGACCTGTATATTCTTACGCATACTGTAGATCTTGCCATCGGTGCGATTGTGCTGTTGTTCCTGATCACCGGAGCCAAGCGATTTTTCGGGTTGTACCTGAAACCTTACAAGCATACATCCGATTACAATGGGTTTGATGCGGAACAGACTGTCAGTGCGTTTGAATCATATGAAGGTTTCTTCAACAGGCAAAATTTCCCGGGTGTGCTGAATGCATTCGGTTTCGCAGTACTCGTTTTTGCAGCGGGATACGGAATGACTTTCCTGTTCGAAGGTGAGACCAAAGATACAGCGGCCATTCTCACGGTGACGACCCTTGGAATCGTGCTTTCTCTTGTTCCGGCAGTCAACCGGAACCGCAAATCGTTTCAGCTCGGAATGTATTTTATCTATGTGTTCTGTGTGATCGTTGCTTCCAAGGCGCATCTGCAGGAAATTTTTGCACCCGAATCAGCCGGACTGCTTGCCAATATTGCCATCTATGTGGCACTTGCCATGGCTGGCTCATTGCTGCTGCACTCGCTGTTATCAAAGATATTCCGGATCACCAACGATGATTTCATCATTACATCAACTGCCCTGTCCAATTCACCACCATTTGTTCCGGTGGTAGCTGCTGCGTTGAAAAACAAAGAGGTCATGGTCCCCGGTATGATCATCGGAGTGATCGGATATGCCATTGGCAACTACCTGGGCGTCCTCGTGGCCAGTATACTGGAGGTGCTCTAACGAGAGGCCGGAATTGAACAAGCCGATCTTATGCCCTGATGCTTAGGTGAATGGCAGGTTTCCGGCGACTGCCCCAAAACATTTTACCATTCCTGCCTTTTTCATATCTTCGTTGCATGCGAACATTGATCAAAAATATTTCAGTACTTGCAGGGATCCTCGAGGAGGACCAGTACTGGCTTGCAGGAAAGTCCATGGCCCGGATCGAAACGATGGAGCACGCATGGCTGATGATAGAAGATAGCCTGGTATCGGACTTTGGGACAGGGACCGAACCGGATAACAATGCGGATGAGATCATCGATGCAGCAGGTGGAATCGTTTTTCCTGCCTTTTGTGATGCACATACCCACCTGGTACACGCGGGAAGCCGTGAGGACGAGTTCATGTACAAAGTCATGGGGCTCAGCTACGAAGAGATCGCCAAAAGGGGAGGAGGGATCCTCAATTCAGCAAAACTTTTGCGTGAAACCTCCGAAGAGGAACTGTTCAGGCAATCGGTTGAACGCGCCTGGGAGATCATCTCCATGGGAACAGGTGCCGTCGAAATAAAAAGTGGGTATGGACTTACCGTGGAAGATGAAGTCAAGATGCTCAGGGTGGCACGTCGTATCGGGGAAGAGACCCCGCTCACGGTCCGCACTACTTTTCTCGGCGCTCATGCATTTCCCATGGAATATCGTCACAACAGGGAGGGTTATGTGGACCTGGTGATCAATGAAATGCTGCCTGCCGTTGCCGCAGAGCAACTGGCAGATTTTATCGATGTATTCTGTGAACGTGGCTTTTTTACCGTGAAGCAGACCAGCCGTATCCTGCGCGAAGGAGCTAAACACGGACTGCAGCCCAAGATACATGCAAATGAACTGGAAGCTTCAGGTGGGATCCAGGTGGGTGTTCAACACCATGCGCTCTCAGTTGACCACCTTGAATTTACAGGTGAAGAGGAAATTGCAGCATTGCTGACCAGCGAGACCATGCCTACTTTGCTTCCGGGGGCATCACTGTTTCTTGAAATGCCATTTGCGCCGGCGAGAAAGATGATCAATGCTGGGTTGCCGGTTGCCCTGGCTTCAGATTTCAACCCGGGTTCATCACCATCAGGCAATATGAACCTGGTCATGTCACTGGGCATGATGCAAATGAAAATGCTGCCCGCGGAGGTGCTGAATGCGTCAACGATCAACGGGGCGTATGCAATGGGATTGGAAAAAACCCATGGTTCGATTACCAGGGGAAAGGTGGCAAATCTCGTCGTCACCAAAAAAGTTCCCGGGATCAATTATCTGCCCTATGCATTCGGCTCAAACCTGGTGACAAAGGTCCTGCTGAACGGTACACTCACCGGTTGAACTTACAAGATCGAGGTTTCGACAGTGCACGGGTTTTCCGGTAGAAAAATATAGTGTTCTGCAATTATTTCGAGTAGATACATCTTTGCTCCTGAAGATTCGTGGAGAATAATTGATCTACCAGTAACAAATAAAAAGTAACAAGTAAAAAATTTACAGTGATGGACCAGATCATAGAATGTGTACCCAATTTCAGCGAAGGTCGCGATATGGGGATTATCAGGGAGATTACCAGTGAAATTGAATCAGTAGAAGGGGTAAAGCTCCTGGATGTAGATCCCGGGAAAGCTACCAACCGCACCGTTGTGACATTTGTCGGTTCCCCCCGACAGGTGATCGAAGCAGCCTTCCTGGCAGTGAAAAAAGCATCCCAGGTTATTGATATGACAACACATTCTGGCGAGCATCCCCGTTTTGGTGCCACTGACGTCTGTCCGCTGATCCCTGTCTCCGGCATCTCGATGGACGAAACAGTGGAATGGGCGCATCAACTTGCAGAACGGATCGGGGAGGAACTGCAGTTCCCAGTGTACTGCTACGAAAATGCAGCGCGCGAAGAGAAACGACGAAACCTTGCCACTGTGCGATCAGGAGAATACGAGGGATTAAAAGACAAACTGAAAGATCCAGATTGGAAGCCGGATTTCGGACCGGCAGAGTTCGTTCCGAAAACCGGCACCATTGCAGTGGGAGCACGGGATTTCCTGGTGGCATATAATGTCAATCTGAATACGACCTCCACCCGGCGCGCCAATGCCATCGCCTTCGATGTGCGCGAACGTGGCCGCGTGAAGCGGGAAGGGAATCCGCTGACCGGGAAGATCGTAAAGGACAAAGAAGGCAAGCCGGTGATGATCCCGGGTTC
>CAZOXI010000558.1:0-3053 GCA_964583445.1 uncultured Bacteroidaceae bacterium
GGGCATAGGTATACTGAATAAATGGACCTGTATTCCCGTTGAAATCGATCGACTCCTTCGGGTCAAACAGCATGTTCTTCCGTGGATCAACTTTCAGGATAAAATATTTCAACGCGCCCAACCCGATTTGGCGGTAAATGTTCTGCTTCTCTTCATCTCCATATCCTTCGAGCTTGCCCAGTTCATCTGACATTTGTCTTGCCGTGCGGATCATTTCATCCATCAGGTCGTCGGCATCCACCACGGTACCTTCCCTGGATTTCATTTTACCCTCAGGTAACTCCACCATGCCATATGATAGGTGATACAGCTTATCGTACCATGCAAACCCCAATTTATCAAGTACATGTGCGAGTACCTGGAAATGGTAATTCTGTTCGTTTCCCACTACGTAGATATGTTCTTCGATGGGATATTCAGCAAACCGCAGGTGGGCTGTTCCAATGTCCTGTGTCATATAGACAGAAGTGCCATCTGAACGAAGCAGCAGTTTCCTGTCCAGTTTCCGGTCGGTAAGGTCGACCCAGACTGATCCGTCTTCTTCCTTTTCCAGGATTCCTTTTTCGAGTCCTTCCAGGACCAGTTCGCGTCCAAGTTTATAGGTTTCCGACTCGTAATACATCTTGTCAAAAGAGACGCCCATACGATTATAGGTGATGTCAAAGCCATCGTATACCCAGCCATTCATCATCTCCCACAGCTGTCGCACTTCAGGATCATCAGCCTCCCATTTGCGAAGCATTTCGCGCGCTTCCACGATCAGCGGAGCAATCTCCTCGGCCTTTTTCCTGTCCATGCCGTTTTCTGTCATCTCGCGGACCTGCTTTTTATACGCCTGGTCGAATTTAACGTAATATTCGCCCACCAGTTTATCGCCTTTCGTCCCCGTACTTTCGGGTGTTTCCCCGTTTCCGAACTTTTGCCATGCAAGCATGGATTTGCAGATGTGGATTCCCCGGTCATTGACCAGATTCACTTTAACTACCCTGAACCCATTGGCTTCCAGGATCCTGGAGATGGAAAAGCCCAGCAGGTTGTTCCTGATATGGCCCAGGTGGAGGGGTTTATTGGTATTGGGACTGGAATATTCCACCATCACCACGGGCGCATCCGAAGCGGGAGCCTGTATGCCGTAATGGGCGGTGCCGGCCACATGGGAGATCAGTTTCTGCCAGTAGGCAGAGGATATTACAATATTCAGGAATCCTTTGATTACGTTAAAAGAGCTGACTTCGGGCAGTTCAGATTCCAGGAAACCACCCAGCTCCTGTGCCGTCTGTTCAGGTGATTTTCGTGCGAACCGCACCAATGGAAACACCACCAGGGTAAGATCACCCTCAAAATCCTTTTTTGTTTTCTGAAGTTGTATTTGTGCCTTGCCAATATCAGCCTGCCAGAGTTGGGCAGCTGCTTTTATGACAGCACTTGTGAGAAGATCTTCTATTCTTTGCATTTGTTCCTGAATTGGTGTGCAAAGATAAAAAAAAACCGCCTCGAAGTGAGGCGGTTTCATAACTAAACTAACCCTAAACTAAATCTATGAAAAGTAAATATAAGCTGATACTTATATTTAGAAGAACGTTTACTAATTAAACGGTTACAATTGCCAATTTGTTACATCAAAAACAAGAAAATTTCTTAAAAAACGTTAAACCGTATCAATAACATACAGCCTGTTGATTTTTAGAGATCTTTGGTCATTCGCAAAGAACTTTGTTACATTTGCATATTGGATAAATCAATCTAACATAGTTGAATGGAGACCCAGAGATATTTGCACGTAGTTGCATTTAATGTCCCCTACCCCCCTGATTATGGAGGGATCATCGATATTTATTACAAACTGAAAGCGCTTGCTGAGGTTGGCACCAGGATTATACTTCACACCTTTCTGTATGAGCGGCCGGAAGCTCCTGAACTCAAGGAAATATGTCACGAAGTGCATTACTACAGCAGGCTGCGCGGACTGAAATATTTTTTTCATGCGCTTCCCTACATTGTGATCACACGACAGTCAGCAAGCCTGGAAAAACGATTGTTGCAAGATGACCACCCGGTGCTGTTCGAGGGGTTGCACACCACCTTTCACATGGAGAAATGTTTGGAGGCAGGCAAACGGGTTTTCGTAAGAACGCATAATATCGAGCACAATTATTACAGGATGTTGGCTAAAAGTGAGCGGTTATACTTCCGGAAAGCATTCCTTCAGGCGGAGGCCGGAAAACTGAAAAAATACGAACCCGTCCTGGAACATGCCGACAGGTTGATTGCTATTTCCACAACAGACCACACATATTTCAGTGACCAGTATGGCAACAGCACATACATTTCAGCCTTTCACCACCACAATAAAGTAAATGCCGTTCCCGGCAGTGGTGATTTTATCCTTTTTCACGGTAATCTTTCTGTACCGGAAAATGAAAAAGCGCTCCTGTTTCTTGTTAGAAAGGTATTGTCGCATCTAAAATACAGGGTGATCATAGCGGGGAAGAATCCCGCAAGGGTCATCCAGAGAACCTGTGCCCGGTATCCGCACATCGAGCTGATCTCAAGTCCTTCGGGTGAGCAGATGGAAGAACTCGTGGCAGAAGCACACATCAACTTACTTTACACCTATCAGCCTACGGGACTAAAACTTAAACTGTTGCACAGCCTCTATTCCGGAAGACATTGCATGGCCAATCCGTTAATGCTCAGTGGCAGTATCCTGGAACCACTTTGCAGTGTGTACAGATCTCCGGGTGAAGCCATCGAAATGATTGACCGGTTGATGCATATGCCTTTCACTGAAGACCAGATCCGGGACCGCATAAAGATCCTTGAGGAGTACCACAATTCATTCAATGTGAAACAGCTAAAAAAACTGATCTGGTCTGCCTGAGAGGTACTACAGAAATGACTGGTATCCATTGGTCTACTGGTGCAGGTTCACTGACGTAGATGGTCATTTGCCTGTACAATGATCCGCACTCATCTTTTGATCCGCAATCACTCTTTCGGCACTTCCCTGTCGGAAGATCTGTCGAGAATAGCAAAGATAAGGACAATCACAG
>CAZOXI010000559.1:0-3053 GCA_964583445.1 uncultured Bacteroidaceae bacterium
CCTTTCAGACCGGTTTAACAAATTTTGCAAGGGCTACGGAAAAAAGCTGACGCTGATCTTCGAACCCGGGAAATACCTGGTGAGCGAAGCCGGATATTTTGTGGCACGCACCAACGTGATCAAACAAACGACCTCTACGGTTTTTGCCGGTCTTGACACAGGAATGAACCACTTCATCAGGCCCATGTTCTACGATGCCTATCATGAAGTAGTGAACATCAGCAAGCCCACCGGCAAGACACGCATCTATACCGTGGTGGGGTACATCTGCGAAACGGATACCTTCGGCTGGAACCGTAAGATGACAGAGGTTGCCGAAGGAGACTACCTTTTGTTTAAAAATGCCGGTGCCTATTGCTATGCCATGGCATCCAATTACAATTCGAGGGTAAAACCGGCAGAGGTAATGGTGCACCAGGGGAAGGACCATTTGATCAGGAAACGGGAGGAATTTGAAGACCTGACAAGGAACATCCTTGAGATAGAACTCTGACCCACATTGGGCAGGAACCAATGTTTTTGATTATTTTTAAGGGATAAGTGCATTTATATGGACCTTTCGATCGTTATTGTCAACTATAACGTAAAGTATTTCCTCGAACAATGCCTTCATTCAGTTAAGAAAGCGATGGACGGGCTGGAGACGGAGGTATTTGTTGTCGACAATAACAGCGTGGACGGCAGTTGCAGTCACATCAGGGAAAGGTTCCCCTGGGTGAAGCTCATCGAAAACCGCGAAAATGTCGGGTTCAGCAAAGCAAACAACCAGGCGATCAGGGCCGCATCGGGAAAATACATATTACTGCTGAATCCCGATACCGTAGTGGAGGAAAACACCTTCAGAAAATGTTTCCGGTTCATGGAAACCCACGATGATGCCGGTGCACTGGGAGTTAAAATGATCGACGGTAGCGGTCATTTCCTTCCCGAGTCCAAACGGGCCTTCCCCACTCCATGGGTGGCCTTCTACAAGATTTTCGGACTGTCCGGGCTCTTTCCACGTTCGAAAAAGTTCGGCAAATACCATCTCGGATACCTTCCTGAAGATGAGACACATCAGATAGAGGTGCTGGCCGGTGCGTTTATGTTCCTGCGCAGGGAGGCCCTGGACAAGGTGGGGCTGCTGGACGAGGATTATTTCATGTACGGTGAAGATATTGACCTCAGTTACAGGATCATCAAAGGTGGATACAACAACTATTATCTGCCGGAGTCCATCATTATCCACTACAAGGGCGAAAGCACAAAAAAAGGAAGCCTGAATTATGTGTTGGTATTTTACAATGCCATGATCATTTTCGCACGGAAGCATTTCAGCACCAGGAATGCCAGGTACTACACATTCGTGATTAACATGGCCATCTATCTGCGTGCCTCCCTGGCCGTTGGAAGGAGGTTTGTAAAAAAAATCTACCGGCAGGTCATTGATGCAGTGATCATCTATATAGGTTTCCTGGCGGGACTACCCTTCTGGGAACAATACAAATTCAAAGCAGCGAATTATTATCCTGAAACACTCATGCATTATGTGGTCCCCGGCTATATCCTGGTCTGGATACTTTCAGCCTACTATTCCGGCGGGTACGATAAGCCATTGCGTCTATGGAAATATTTCCGGGGGATCCTGATCGGCACATTCACCATACTGGTGGTATATGCGCTGCTCCCCGAGAGCCTCCGCTTCTCCCGTGCACTGATCCTGCTGGGCACCATATGGACCCTGATTGGCACAGGGGCATGGCGGTGGTTAATGCATGTATCAGGTGCTTCCGACTACCAGCTGGAGATGAACCGGAAAAAGCGCATCGTCATCGTCGGAGAAAAGCAGGAGGCCGACAGGGTGACTGCAGTACTGGATAAAACGCAGGCAAAACCGGAAATCATCGGCTATGTGAGCCCTGAAGCAGAATACCAGGCTCCCTACCTGGGGAGTGTCGACCAGATCGAAGAGATCACGCGGATCCACAAAATCGACGAGATCCTCTTCTGTGCAGCAAATATCTCTTCACAGTATATTATCAAAATCATGACCCGGCTTACAGGTATCGCTGTCAACTATAAGATCGCACCCCCCGAAAGCCTGTCGATCATTGGCAGCAACTCGATCAACACATCGGGAGAGCTCTATACGATCCATTTCAATTCCATCGGCAAAGCCTCCAACCTCAGGTCTAAAAGATTGTTCGATATTCTTGCCTCCCTGCTGCTGATCCTCACCTTTCCATTCTGGGCCTTTTTTATCAGGCACCCCCTGCGTGCCATTGGACGCCTTTTCAGCGTACTGGCCGGGTTGCGAACGATCGTTGGCTATTACGACGCGCATAACATCGACACCCAAAGTCTTCCAACACTCCGGAAAGGAATCCTGCACCCTGCAATCGCTGTAAAAAGCAAGAACTCTGGAAAGGAAACACTGGAAAAACTGAATGTGATCTATGCCAAAGACTACCAACCCGCCAATGACCTCCAGGTCCTGCTTAAAGGATTTCGGTACCTCGGGTCCGTTCACCGCTGAATTCGAATTGCTGCATGCCGTACCGGAAGTATTCTTAATATCAAGTGAAAACTTTGCTAAAAATCTGTCAAGATAATTATTACATTTGTTATAGAAAATGAATGGTTTGTGTTGCGGGTTGTTTGGATTCATCAATATTGTTCCAAAGAATACTGTGCAATAAATACCAGAGCAATTTGCATACCTTGATATGTAATCAAAATAACCCTGCTGCTATGAAGCGAAGTTTAATATCTGCGTTTGCCCTCCTCTTCGTAATCATTGTACATTCATCAGCACAACCTGCCGACCTGAAAGAAACCTTTCTCGAAGCAGAAGCCTATTTCCTGTTCGAGGAATACAATGAAGCGCTGCCCCTCTATCTGAAGATCCACCGTGCCGAACCGGAAAACGATAATATCAAATATAAAATCGGTGTCTGCCTTCTGAATGATCCCTACCAGAAAGAAAAAGCAATCAGTTATCTTGAAGAAGCCTAGAATAATATTAATCCGAAATTCCGGGAAAATAAACTTAAATTCAAAATCCCAGGTATTAT
>CAZOXI010000560.1:0-3043 GCA_964583445.1 uncultured Bacteroidaceae bacterium
TGTAAATTAATACTATAACCAAAATTTATACTTGTGAAAATGGGAGCTGGTTTATTCTGGGGTGCGCTATTACTCATACTGGGTGTCGTACTCATTATCAAAGTGGTTTTTAACATCGATTTTCCAATCTTCAAAGTCCTGGTGGGCATTTTCTTTATCTTTCTCGGCATCAAAGTGCTGTTTGGGCGGGTACTGATCCCGGAAGGGAAAATAGGTCCTGAAGAGACCATCTTCGGGGAAAGGGTCTATGACAGCCCTGAAAGAGGTAAGGAATACAGCGTCATTTTTGGAAAAGGTGTCTACGACTTCACCGATGTGGACCTGTCTGAAGGAAATTTTGATGTGAAAGTCAACACCGTTTTTGGAGGTTCTGTAATCAGGATCAGGGAGGATATGCCTGTTCGCATCGATGCAGATGCTGTTTTTGCCGGTGCAGAATTGCCTGGAGGAAATACAGCTGTGTTTGGTACAGCAAATTATACGTCAGACAATTACAGTCCCGACTCAGCCTCGCTTCACATCCGGATCGGTGTTGTGTTCGGGGGGGTGCAGGTGGTCAGGAGGTAATGATTTCTTAAAATCAGCCTGTTTTCCTATTTTTGCACTAAACAAAAAATTAGGATATGTCAGGACACAGTAAATGGTCGACTATTAAAAGAAAGAAAGGGGCTAACGATGCCAAAAGAGGAAAGATATTCACCAAGCTGATCAAGGAGATCACCATAGCAGCTGAGCAGGGGGGGAGTGATCCAGAAACCAATCCCAGGTTGCGTTCGGCTGTCCAAACCGCGAAAGGGATGAATATGCCCAAGGATAATATCCAGCGGGCGATCAACAAGGCCAATAAAGATGCATCAAGTTACCAGGAAGTGACCTTCGAAGGGTATCTTCCCAATGGGATTGCAGTTTTTATTGAGGCACTGACCGACAATAATAACAGGACCGTGAGCAGTGTGCGGTCAATCTTTACAAAACGAGGAGGTTCACTCGGCACCAACGGTTCTCTTTCATTCCTGTTCGATCGCAAGGGAATTATCACCCTGGCAAAAGGAGATCTGGACCCGGAGGAGTTTGAGCTTGAGATCATTGATTCCGGGGTTGAGGATATCGAACTTAACGATGATACCTTTATGATCACCACGCCCATGGAAGATTTTCACAACGTTCAGAAAAAACTGGAAGAGATGGGACTGGATACTGAAAGTGCAGAGCTACAGCGTATTCCTAACGATACAAAGGAACTTCCTGTTGCAGATGCAGTCCAGATCCTCCGGACCATAGAGGAGTTTGAAGACGATGATGATGTCCAGAATGTATTCCACAATCTCGAGGTTTCAGAAGAGGTGATGGCATCTATGGATGAATAGAAAGCGCGATCGATCCGGAAATCCGGTACCTCTCATTTGATCGGTAGATCTATCATAAAGGTTGTTCCATGCTTTTCGTCTGAAACAAAATCAACTTTTCCACCGAGGTAGGCTTCACCGAGCAATTTCATACTGAATGTACCAAGTCCGCGCCCCTGGCCTTTTGAGGAAAAGGAGCGCTCAAAGATCTGTTGCTGGATTTCCCGTGGGATCACCTCCTGGTTATGTACCCTGAAGCGCAATTGTCCGTCTGACAGGTCCACGCCGACCCTGACCGGGTTATTCTGATCCGAAGCCTCCAGCGCATTTTTGATCATGTTGGTAAGTACCCTGCAGAGCAGCGCAGGATCTGATTCAAATATTACATCTGCAATTTCCTCTTCCAATTCCACCCTTGATGTGAAATCGGAATGCTTACTGAACGGCAGGACGGTTTCAATTAACAGATCCCGCGTATGGAGCTCTTCATTTCTTACAGCTAATTCCCCTCTTTCTGCCAGCGAATATTGTTTCTGTTCATTAATGGTATCAAAAAGCGCATTATATGTGGACTCCAGGATCTCTATGTAGAGGGGGTTCGATTGGTCCCTCTCCTTGATCAGGTTAATCACCCCTTGCAGGCTTCCAAGCGAGTTCATCAGGTCATGGTAAAAAATCCTTTCCAGTTCAGTTTTCCTGTGCTGATTGCTTATATCCTCAAGCGAGACCAGGTAATAGAATTTCCCGTGGCTTTTGAAAGGGGTCGATGTGAACCTGAAGTTATATGCGATGCGTTGTCCATCCCTGGAACTGAATATCCTGTATTTACTGGATGTGGTTTTTTGTTCTGACCTGGATTGTTGCATGGCGCTTATGGCTCCGCAGAAATCACATGCTTCCGAAGTGCCGCAGCCACCTGGTGTTTTGTGCGCATTTACACACTGAAATATTTCACCCGGCCGCAGATTAAATGCTGACTCAAGGCTCCTGTCTCCCATAAAATTTTTCAGGTTACTGTTGCAAAAGACCAGTCTCCGGTCATTATCCAGGATGGCTACGACGCCAGGAAGTGTGTTGATCAGCGCAAACAGAAATTCCCTGGATGCAGGGTCAGGAACCAGGGAATCAGGTATTTCCGTATTCGGCATTCTATTTTTCTCCATATTGATCCGGGATTTTGGGTGTTGCCGGTGTGGTTCCCGGCAATATTTTCTCTTTAAGCCCCAGGGTAACAAACCTTGCACCAATGATGAGCAGTCCGGTCCATGCAACAGCAAGTGAAGATGTCATCAAAAGATGGTCGGGGTTCAGCCAGGTAAAGGTGATCACCACAGGCGCCGCCAGGAAGGTCAGGGTACTGCCAAACACAGGAAATTTTACTTCACTGAACCTGGAAACGGTAAAAATGGTAGCAAATGCACCGAAAGAGGTCAGACCAAGTTTGAGGTACAAATGAACCTGCCTGATAGAACGTAATATTTCCGTGGTAAGGGCATCACCCACTTCCGAATCGGTTCCAATCAACTTCGCAGTGATATCTGCAATGTATAATTCCTTGATTCCAAGTGTAAAAAAGAAAAATGCCATTGCGAGTATAAAAAAGCTGTTCAGTATGTGCATCCCGATCTGGAACCTGTGGAACATGAGCAGGTAAACCGGCAGAAAAACCAGGTTGACCCCGGCAGCGACAAGCCAGG
>CAZOXI010000561.1:0-3034 GCA_964583445.1 uncultured Bacteroidaceae bacterium
GGTACCGCTGGATTTGGCACATGAGGCAAGAAAGCAGTTGTACAGTGCCATGGTGTACGGTCTGAATTACAATGCCAAAATCCACCTGGTTTCCTCTTTGGTGCCCGGGGTGACTTTGAAGCAGAGCCTCATTTATAAAAAACTGAGGGATGCAAAGCGTACGTTGGAGCAAAATGGCGTGGAGACAGAGATCCAGGTCTTTGAAAAGAAAGGCATTCCGGCCTATAAGCAGGTGTTGAATTATGCAAAGGAGATCGATGCCGGGATGATCCTGTTGATGACCCACCAGGAGGGGTACAACTATGATAATTACATTGGTGCTTTCGCCCACCACCTGATCAATGGTTCAACATCACCGGTACTGACCCTTACCGCGTCGGCCACTGATTTTAATTTCAGGGAGCTGATTACAACGATGGTGGATCCCGTAGGTGTATTTTTCAAGAAATAGAGACAAGATCAAATAATTAGACGTACCCCATGTTGCTACTGATCCTCATATATCTTTTATTTCCATTGGTCCTGATCAGGCTTCCCAGGTTCCTTGCTGAATCCAGATCCCTTATTTTTGCAGCCATTCAACTCGGGGCATTCCTCTATTTCCTTATTCACCTGAATACGGTGCTTTCAACAGGCATGGTGCATACAGAGCTCCCCTGGATCCCGGAGCTTGGGATCAATATCGCGTTCCGCCTGGATACATTGAGCCTGATTTTTGGATTGCTGATCACAGGCATTGGTTTCCTTATATTCCTGTTTGCACATACATACATGAAGCACTACGAAGGTCGGGGAAGATTTTCGATTTTCCTGTTTCTTTTCAGTGGTGCAATGCTGGGACTGGTACTCTCAGAGAACCTGGTCCTGATGTTTATATTCTGGGAACTCACTACAGTACTTTCCTTTTTGCTGATCAGTTTTTTTAACGAAAAGGGCGAAGCGAGGAGAGCAGCGTTCCAGTCATTGTTCCTGACCGGTTTTGGAGGTCTGAGCCTGCTTGCCGGGATCATTTTGTTGGGAACGGTGGTGGACAGTTATGCTGTTTCGGACTGGATTGCACAGGCTGACCAGATCAGGGAAAGTTCAATGTACCTCCCGGGACTGATCCTCATCCTGTTGGGTGCATTTACGAAGTCTGCCCAGTTCCCCTTTCATTTCTGGTTACCCGGTGCAATGCAGGCCCCGGGTCCGGTGAGTGCCTACCTGCATTCGGCTACCATGGTGAAGGCTGGGTTTTACCTGCTGGCCAGGCTGAATCCGGTACTGGGAGGCACTTCGGAATGGGTATACATCGTATCCCTGGCAGGGATACTGACCATGCTTACCGGTTCTTACCTTGCTATTACCCAGAGAGATATTAAGGGGATCCTTGCCTTTACCACTATCAATGCCCTGGGCGTACTGGTGTTGCTCATGGGAATTGATACCGGGCTGTCCATCAAGGCAGCGTTGCTTTTCCTGTTTGTTCATGCTTTCTACAAGGCAGCATTGTTTATGGTTGCCGGCACCATTGAGAAGAAGGCCGGAACACGCGACATCGCTCTGCTTGGTGGGTTGAGAAAGCAGATGCCTTTGACCTTTATTTTTACGCTGTTGCTGGTTCTATCCATGGCTGGGTTGCCCCCAATGCTTGGTTTTATCGGAAAGGAGCTGATCTATGAGGCAAAGTCACAACTTCCAGGTATCTCTTCTGTCGTGCTGGTGCTCGGAGTGATTTCCAATATTTTCATGGTAACAGTCTCCCTGCTTTTTGTATACCGGATCTTTTTGGGTCCGGAAATCAAAAGCCCAAAGCCTGCAGATGAAAAGGGAGTTTTTTTACTGATAGGTCCTGCAATACTGGCGCTGCTCAGTCTTTTCCTGGGGCTATTCCCGCGTGTCCTTGGCAGTACCCTGATTGAGTCTGCACTTTCCGTGGTTCATATAGAGGATATGCAGGTGAAGCTTAAGATCTGGCATGGATTCAACCAGGTATTTTTCATGAGCCTGTTCACGATCATAGCAGGATTTTCCATATTTGCATTTGCTGTCCGACGCCCCCTTTTTATAGATCGATGGGCCAGGTTCAATGATCGCATATTTTCTCTTCGTCCGGCCGATTTGTTCGAGCAGATGATCGAGAACTTTGTCCGGTTTTCTGACAGGAGCACAGGGAAGTTGCAGCACGGTTATCACAGGCTGTATATCCTGACTATTTTTGTTTTCTCTGCCGGGAATCTCTGGTTCCAGGTACTCTATACCTGGGGATGGAGACCGGAAACAAGCCTTTCATTACAGCCATTTTACATCTCCGGACTGGTAGCAGTGATTATTGCTGCAACGATTTTCAGCACCTTGTCCAAATCAAGAATTGCCACCATCGTTGCCCTTGGAGTGATCGGGTATGGTATTTCACTCATCTACCTTTATTTCAGCGCTGTTGACCTGGCCATCACCCAGGTCCTGGTGGAAACCCTGATCGTGGTGATGTTTGTGCTCGTGTTGCAGCGGCTCCCGAAATTTGCCAGGCTTTCATCGAGGAAGACGAAGCTGCGGGACTTGCTGGTGGCGCTGTCTTTCGGGAGTGTCATGACCATTGTTGCCATCAAGGCGATACACCTCGAATTGAACCATCCCATCAGTGACTATTTCCTGGAAAAGAGCTACCTGGAGGCATTTGGAAAGAACGTTGTGAATGTGATTCTCGTGGATTTCAGGGCGTTGGATACGATGGGAGAGGTAATTGTGTTGTCCATTGCAGCAATGGGTGTAGCCATGTTATTCACCTTTAAAAAGATAGAGCGATGAATTCAGTAATACTACAGATCGCACAGAAGTATGTGAGGTTCCTGCTGCTTCTTTTTGCAGTGATCGCTTTGCTTCGGGGGCACAACCATCCGGGAGGAGGATTTATCGCTGGATTGCTGGCCGGATTATCGATTGTGATGAAAGGATTTGCTTATGAAATTGAACAGGTGAAAAGCCAGATGAAGATAACTCCGCCTGCCTTTATCGGGATCGGTTTGGGACTGATCGTATTGAGTACACTTCCATC
>CAZOXI010000562.1:0-3033 GCA_964583445.1 uncultured Bacteroidaceae bacterium
TCAGTACCCTCAACCAGCAGATCAGGGAAGTCACCCAACAAGGCTTCCCGTCTCCTGTCTGGGTGGTTGCCGAGATCCTGGAAATGCATCTTAACAGATCCGGTCATTGCTACATGGAGCTGGTGGAAAAATCGGAAAGCGACAACAGGATCATTGCAAAAAGCAGGGCAACCATATGGGCCTTCAAATTCCGGATGTTGCGGCCATATTTTGAATCTACAACCGGCTCACAGCTGCAGGCAGGCATCAAAGTCTTGCTCAGGTCCGAAGTTTCATTTCATGAATTATACGGTCTCAGCCTGAATATCATTGACATCGATCCGGCGTATACCATGGGTGACCTGGCCAGGAAAAAGAAAGAGGTGCTCGAAAAACTGGAAGCTGCAGGCGTCATGGATATGAACCGTGAGATCCCGTTGCCCGAGGTACCCCAGCATATCGCGGTGGTCTCTTCAGAAACAGCAGCAGGATTCGGGGATTTTATGGATTCACTGGTCAACAACAGTTATGGCTTCGGATTCAAGGTCTCGATCTTTCCTGCCATCGTCCAGGGAGAAGTCGCTGAAAAATCCATCATCCATGCACTGGAGCAGGTGTATTCCATGGAAACAGATTTTGACGCAGTGGTATTGATCCGGGGAGGGGGTTCCCAGGCAGACCTTGATTGTTTTAACGGATACGACCTTGCTATGAACATCGCCCAGTTCCCGCTGCCGGTCCTGACAGGGATCGGGCACGAGCGGGATGAGACCATCGCTGACATGGTTGCCAACAGGAGCTTGAAAACACCTACTGCAGTGGCTGAATTCCTCGTGGACCGGATCCTGGAATTCTCTGACAAACTATCCCGCCTGCAGGAACGCTTCAGCCAGTCCATTCAATGGATCATCAACCAGGAGCGGACTTCCCTGGATCAATCCGCTTCAGAACTGCACCACCTGGCCAACCATTATATGACCCTGGAAAGTCACCGGCTGTCAAATTTCAGAAAAACCACTGAATCCTCGGTAAAAACCATCATCCATCAAGAGCGGTCTGAACTGAATGAACAGCGCAACAGGTTGAAATATTTACGCAGGTCACTTTTTGAATACCGGCGACGTGACCTGCAACAGCTTGCGGAAAAAAAGTATCGTACCATTGCAGAAAAGATTACTTTTGAAAAAGAACAGCTGAGAGGATTTGAACGGTCCCTGGAATTATTGCGTCCCGAAAAAGTCCTGGCCCGCGGATACAGTATCACTTATTCAGAAGGCAAAGTTATCAAATCGGTGAAGGAGCTAAAAAGAGGAACCGCAATTACAACGCGTCTCCTGGACGGTTCCATAGAAAGTGAAATAAAAGCAACTGACCAATACCATAACAAGAAGAAATAAGATGGCAGACAAGGAAATCACATACAAAGCTGCAGTAGCTGAGATCGGACTGATCCTGGAAAAGATTGAAGAAGGCGAACTGGATGTGGACGAACTCACTGAAAACGTGAAGCGTGTCACGAAGCTTTTAAATATCTGCAAAGAGAAACTCCAGAAGACAGAAACCGAAGTCAATAAGATCCTCAGCGAAGAAGATTGATCTTTCAAATAAAATTAATTTCACCGGAAAATTTGTTGATCACAGGTGAAGTGAGATGCTGCTGGCGGAATATGATGCCCCTGGTAAAATGTGATGCCCCTTTCGAAATTGGGTGCTTAGTGTAAACAGCTTCATTGAACATCCCCGGCGCCGGTCTTGTGCACGGTCTTCAATACCAGGTTGTTCATGGGATTTGGGGCAAACCCCTTAATTTCCACAGTAGTAAACCTGACTACTTTGTCATAATACAGCGGAACAACCGGTGCATCTGCCATCACAATACTGTCCATCTGCCTGTACAAGGAATACCGTTCGGTGTTATCAATCTCCCTGATCGCCTGTGCATATAACCTGTCAAATTTCTCCGACGAGAATCGTGTATAATTTGGTCCCTCCGGTGCAAAATTTCCGGAATAGAACAATGCCATATAGTTTTCAGCATCTGCATAGTCGGCAATCCAGGAACCACGAAAGAATTGCAGGTTTCCGTTGGCGACCATATTCCTGAAGGCACCGCCGGTGCTGACAGTGATCTCAATGTCAAGGCCGATCTTACCCAGTTCAAATTGAATATACTCACACAGGTCCAGGTAATCCGAGGTGGTGGTAAGCAATATGGGGGGCACGCGCTCGCTGCCGGCAAAACCGGCCTCCCTGATCAGCTCCCGGGCACGATCGGGTTGATAGGTATAGCCACTGCCCTCAGCAAGGTGGCCAGGCAACCCTGGCGGGATCATTCCTGCCGTGGCAGCATATCCAAGGTTATTGCGCAGGTATTTCATCATCTTTTCACGGTCGAATCCATAATTGACCGCCATTCTGATCCGCCTGTCAAGCAATATATGGTCAGCTCCTTCTGCAGGCTCCTGCAAAATTCCAAGGTATTCCGTATTGAGGTAGGGCATCGTGATCAGCCTGATCTTCTTCTGGTATTTGGGATTCAATGTGCCTGACCGGGTGAGCAGTTCATCCTTATATGCCGGATGTACCCCTGAAAGAAAATCGAGGTTTCCCTTTAGAAATTCAAGAAATTCACTCTGCTTGTCCTTGATAAAGGAGATGGAGACAGCTTCCAGGTATGGGAGTTTTCGCCCGGTATCATCCAACTCAAAATAGTCCGGGTTCTTGAGCAGGATCAGTTTCTCATCAACGCTCCAGGACCTGAATCTGAAAGGGCCTGTACCCACGGGCTGATGTGCAAAATCTGCTTCAGGATGCTCGACCACCTCCTGCGGTACAACCGAACAGTAAGGCATGGCAAGTATGGAAAGGAAAGGTGGGAAGGGAGCCGAAAGCCGGATCCTGAGTACTGTATCATTTATTGCGGTAAAACTGCTGTCCGGATCGGCAAAATCAAAAATCCAGCTCCCGGGGGAAGCTATTTCAGGATCCAGTATACGTTCAAAACTATATACAAAGTCCTGCGCGTTCACCTGCCGCATGTGCTCCTCAAAAAAG
>CAZOXI010000563.1:0-3032 GCA_964583445.1 uncultured Bacteroidaceae bacterium
GTCATTTTCCCAGGGTAGCCACTGGTTGTAATTGTCATAACAAAGTTGCCGTCGTTGTCTTTGTCCCACATAGCACCTGTAATTTCCGAATCAACTCCAACCGGTACCGGACCCCCGTTCAGGGAGATGGGTTCCCCGGCAGCATTGACAAATTGCAATGTGCCATCGTCCTTGCCGAAGGTTACTTCAATTCCGTTTGCAGCGGCTGTAACCGAATTTCCTGACTCCATGACCTCCACATCCTCTACGATATGCTCGTCCCGGCTATTTTTAGGTATTTCTGCCAGTTCTTTTGCTTTTTCATCCGGCTGAATCACCGGCCAACTCCAGGTATACAATTCCTTTCCGTGAGGGTCAACGGCTTTGAACTGAAAAATATCCGCTTCCTGCATTGCATCATTACAATCAATTTTAATTGCTGTTGTTTCACCGGGTGCGGCTTTGGGACTTCCAATAATTCCTGAACCCACCACTTTTTCAATTGTAATGCCAATTCCTGTTTGAATGGCTTTCCAGCTGAAGCTGCAATCTTCCAGGTGGGTATAAATAAATTTGTTTTCAAGCAACAGTTCCCCATCCCATTTTCGGTTAATCACCACCGGCTTGACTTGCACCGGCGACCAGATTTCTTTAATCGTGAAAAAGCTTCCTTCTTTTTCACGGTGTGGACCAACAATTCCGTCGGGAGCATAATTGCCATCACTGTCGTATACTGTTCCGGGTTTGTCGGTACGTAATACTGCCTCATCTGCAAGTACCCATAAAAATCCACCTGTAAAAAGAGGAGAGGATTCATATTTCCGCCAGTAATCCTCCAATCCTGCACCGTGACCACCGTCGTATAATCCATGTAGAAATTCAGTAGGCATAAATGGGTCGTTCCCATAGGTAAAACGGCCAATACCGTAATCAAAATCAATGTAATGACGTGTGTCAACACCATTATATAAGAGATAAGGATAAAGGATGGGGCGTTGCTGTATATCATACGCATGGAAATATTTTTCGTTCTGAAAATCCCATCCGCCTTCGTTGCCATGATTCCAGATCACCACACTCGGGTGGTTTTCGTCTTTCAGGACGGTTTCCTTTATCAGCTTAGGGCCGACAATGGTATCGTAGGCATCACCCCAACCGGTCACTTCATTCAACACAAAAAGTCCGAGTGAGTCGCACAATTCAAGAAAGCGTTGATCAGGCACATAGTGTGAGGAACGTACTGCATTCATGTTCATCTCTTTCATCAACCGGATATCTGCCAGGTGATTTTCTTCACTCAGGGATCGTCCGGTTTCCGGCCAGAAAGAGTGCCGGTTGACACCTTTGAATACGACTTTCTCCCCGTTAATGTAAAAACCATCATACGCACGCAATTCGACTGTCCTGAAACCAATTCTTTCGGTAACTTCATGTATTGTTGCGCCATCTTTCTGAAGTGTAATCTTCATATCATATAAATGGGACCATTCCGGGCTCCATGGATGTATATCTGCAAATTTACCTGAGATCCAGGTTTCTGTTGCTCCTTTCTCAATTTCACATTCAATATTTCCCGGGATCTGTGTGCCGTCCAGGTCGAATAACTCAACCCGTATGTTGTAATCGCTTTTTGAATCATTCAATACAATAAATGACTGAAAGGAACCATCTGCTTTCGCATCGATTGCCGTGCGCTCCATATGTATTTCAGGCAATACCTCAAGAAATACAGGCCGGAAAATTCCGCCAAAGATCCAGAAATCGGCCTGCCTTTCAGCTCTATTTACTGATTCATTTGATGAATGTTTGGCCACATCAACCTCAAGCAGGTTGGTGTTGCCATATTTCAACAAATCACTGATGTCATATTTGAAACGGTAAAAAGCACCCTGGTGGATGTCGCCAGCCAGCTTCCCATTGATTTTTACTTCTGTGTCAGTCATGGAACCGTCAAACACTATATGCACAGTTTTGCCCTTCCAATCGCGCGGAACATCAAATTCATGCCTGTACAATCCGTGTTCTTTACCAACTTTAATAGCTTCATTTTTCCAATCGTGTCCATAATTATAGGTGCCGAATCCTTCCAGTTCCCAGTTTGAAGGTACATCAATTTTGGTCCATTCACCGCTGTTGCGGCCATCGGTACAATAAAAATCCCATAATACCGTGTTCGCAGCATCGGTTCCGGAAAGAAATACGGTTTCGGTTTGCTGGGCAGATAACTGTGTGATAAAAAAGACAGGTATCATCAGAAATCGTAACAATCTTCTAATATTCATCATTGCTGGACTATTTTTTTTAGATATGCTGTGCATGTCGGTTTTTGAAAGAACTGAAAACTGCCTTCGAAGCAAATTCATACCTGAAGAGCTCATATCAAACAACTTTTGTGGGATTAAGTTACAAATTCACCGGGAATAGAATAGGTCTGCCTCTATTATTAAGTAGTAAAAGGTACGGCATGCACCGTACCTTTTCAACTACTAACTAAACTACTACGAAACAACTACTACTAAAATATTGCGATGATAAATCTACTTCTATAAAATTAGTACAATATCCGTACAGATAATTTTGAAGATTTCCCAATTTCATTTGAATATGTGCCAGGAGGGTCTTTTGTGAGGAGAGGCTGTCCAAACCAATGAACAGCCTCTCCTGTTTAGAAACTAAAAACTACTATGATAGAAAACTTATTCTTTCACAATCGTCGTTGCTGCGGTACCATTATCCGTAGCAATCTTCAGAATATACATACCAGATTCAATTCCAGCAAAGCTGATTCCATCTGACAGGCCTTCTTCAACTATCATTACAGCAGTACCTGTAATTGAATAGACTTTCACAGAATGAATGTTCTCTCCCTCTATGAATAGTTTATTCTTAACAGGATTCGGATACATTTTGAATCCGGCCTCAAAGTTCTCCAGGCCAACTGTCTCAACAGTCACATCGCAAGTGGCAGTAAAACCACCATCTGTTGTAGTAACCGTAATTGTACATGTACCATCTGCTACTGCAGTCACCACACCGTCAGCAACGGTAGCAAC
>CAZOXI010000564.1:0-3026 GCA_964583445.1 uncultured Bacteroidaceae bacterium
CTTCCGATCTGGCGATCATCAGCGCAATGATGATGAACAGGTAGAAAAAACCCGGATTCGCAAAGATGATATTATCCATGCCGCTCCTCCTTGTTTTTGGGTTCAACATCTTCAGCGCTGTCCGGGGCATTCATGCTTGCTGATTGGTCCTGCTGATCTGAACCTGCTTTTTCTGCTGTACTTCCCGGGGATTCAGCGGTGCCATCAGCTGGTCCATCATCTGATTTCACATCAGCAATCTCTGCTTCAGTAGTTTCATCGAACATCCTGTAGGTCTTTTCAACAAACCTTTCTGCATTTGCCAGGTGTCGCTCATTTTCTTCCTCCGAGGGCGATTCTTTGGCAAATTTCACGAGATCAGCAAGCATCAGGAGTTGTTCAAGGGTCTCCATCAGCCCGTTCATTTCAGCATACCGCACTGAAAACGCCTCGATAATTTCGGTAGAGGTGCTTTCCAGGGCATGCATATTAAATTGTCGCGACATGTACACCCGGATGATCCAGGTGAGCCTTGTGTAATACTCCTTGATTTCTCCTTTTTTGGGCAATGCTTCCTTCCTGAGTTTCTCCAGTTCACGAATAGCGACCACATGTGCAGGATCCAGGGGCTTTGCAATGAATTGTTCAGGATCCTGAGCCTTCTGCCGCCTGATCCAGATGAGCGCCGCTACCAACGTGATCAGTAGCAGCGCTCCATATCCTGCCAGTGCCCAGGGCAGTATTTCAGCCAGGGAGACCGGGGTATTCACAGGGGGCTTGATGGGCATAATGGCCTGCATGGTATCTACCTGCGGTGCAAGGACCGTTAGCAATTGCACTGTGGTGTAAACTGTATCGGCCAGATTACCTGTATCAAAAGTCACCGGTTGCGGCGGGACCGTGTTCCATCCCGGTGCAAAGCTTGCGACCAGGTATTCCCTGGTAAGGATACGCTGTCCCGCTTCATATGTGGTATCAACAGCACCCGCTTCGATGATCTCTATTTCTGAAGTGATGGTATCGGTATATTCCGGCAGGCCGATCAAAACCTCTTCTCCTGAACGGGCGGTAAGGGTATATGTGATTTGTTCACCCAGCATCACGGAATCGCTTCCGAACGACGATTTCACAGTTACCACCTGTGCTTCAGCCTGTAAGCCCAGGAGGAGCATGATGACCCATATAATTGTTCCTGCACGCATCAATGTCCTCTTCTTTTAAACAGTTTGATCAATGGCTTCACATAGTCACTGCCGGTTTCCAGTTCTACCATGTCGACCCCGGCTTTCCGGAAGATCTCGCTCATCATCTCCTGGTGGCTTTTCCACTTTAGTGCATAGGCGTCACGAACCCGGCGCAGACCGGTATCTACCCAGCGTTCAACACCTGTTTCATTGTCTTTCATCCTGACAAGCCCGATATCAGGGAGTTCCCGCTCCCTTTGGTCGTGCACATGCAGTGCCACGATATCGTGTTTGTTATTGGCAATCTGAAGTGAACGTGCATAGCCCGTATCCCTGAAATCGGATACCAGGAAAGCAGTACAGCGCTTTTTAATGGCATTGGTCAGGTACCTGAGACTTTCGGAGATATCGGTACCGCTGTTTTCCGGTTTAAATTCAAGCAAATCCATGATAATCCGGAGGATATGCTTTCGTCCCTTTTGTGGGGGGATGAATTTTTCCACTTTATCGCTGAAAAGGATCACCCCGATTTTATCGTTATTATCTATCGCCGAGAATGAGAGCACCGCTGCCACCTCTGTGATAAGGTCTTTTTTGAGCTGTGCACGCGTTCCGAAATCCCCCGATCCGCTCACATCAATCAGCAGCATTACAGTAAGTTCCCGTTCTTCTTCATGGATCTTGATATATGGATGGTTGAACCGCGCCGTCACGTTCCAGTCGATGGCACGTACATCATCGCCATACTGGTATTCACGGACCTCGGAAAAAGTCATACCCTTTCCTTTGAAGGCACTGTGGTACTGACCCGAAAACACCTGCTGTGTCAGTCCGCGTGACTTGATCTCAATCTTCCGTACCTTTTTAAGAAGTTCCGTATGATCTGTTAACATGATGCGAAATTCAAATCCTTTATTGCTTGCGCTGTTCAATTACTGATCGCGTTTCCCTTTACTTTTCAACCTGTTTCGTTAACGCTCACGCTGTTCCCTCACTGTAAAATACCAGTCTTCCTCTTTCAGCGTTACCCGGATAGGTTCACCCTCTGACATATATTCCCACTGCATCTCCCCGGTCTGCTCATACTGCTCATCGAGTTTTTTCAGAACGAAATCATACTCCACGTAATCGCACACTTTCTTGGTGGACCTGCATATATCTTCATCGGTAAAATAGATGATCCAGGTGATGGTCTGGCTACCGTTTACATATTTCAGGTAGTTGAATTGTTGCCTGGTAATACTGTTGTCCTGGCCAAACTCCCTGTAATCAGACTTCACAGCTTCCTTCACCTGCGCTTTGGTTTTCCCGATGAACGAAGCATGCTGGACCTGCACCAGTTGTGATGTGGCGATGATGGTGGTCAGTATGATCGCTCTCAACAGCATTTTATGGTACTTCGACGTTATTCATAATCTCCGAGATGATGTGTTCCGTCGTGATGTTTTCGGCCTCCGCTTCGTAGGTTAACCCGATGCGGTGCCTGAGTACATCATGACAAACTGCACGGACATCTTCCGGCACGACATATCCCCTGCGCTTGATAAATGCATACGCCTTGGCTGCTTTTGCCAGGTTGATGCTCGCCCGGGGGGATCCACCGTATTGTATCATAGACACATACTGTGCCAAACCGGCTTCCTCCGGGTTCCTGGTGGCAAATACGATATCGAGGATGTAATTTTCAATCTTTTCATCAATGTATACATCCTTGACCACATCCCTGGCCTTCATGATATCAGCCGGTTTCAGGATGGTATTCGGGGAAGGAAAAACCTTGCCCAGGTTTTCACGGATAATCAGTCGCTCATCCTCCTTGGTGGGATAGCCCACGATCACCTTGAGCATGAACCTGTCCACCTG
>CAZOXI010000565.1:0-3022 GCA_964583445.1 uncultured Bacteroidaceae bacterium
GTGCCTGCGCATTTCGAATATACCTACCGGTTCCGATTTCCATTCCAGTGATTTTATGAACTGCTCCCGGGCAACGTCTGTTTTTTCAGCGATCGTCGGGTCCGGCAATAATTCACCCGTCTCCATAAAATGCTTGATATCCCTGAACAACCATGGTCTTCCTATGGCTGCCCTGCCGATCATGATCCCGTCTACACCATACTGTTTGAACATTTCCCTGGCCACCACGGGTGAATCTACGTCCCCGTTTCCAATGATCGGGATATGCACCCGAGGATTATTTTTAACTTCACCGATCAGCGTCCAGTCGGCATCTCCCTTATACATCTGTGCCCGTGTTCTCCCGTGGATGGTAAGTGCTTTGATACCGCAATCCTGTAATTGTTCTGCAAGGGGGACAATGATCTTGCTTTGTTCGTCCCAGCCAAGTCTGGTTTTAACCGTGACAGGAAGGGTGGAGGCGTCCACGATCGACCGGGTCATTTCCATCATCCGCGGAATATCATTGAGCATCCCTGCGCCCGCTCCCCGGTTGGCGATCTTGCGCACCGGGCAGCCGTAGTTGATGTCGATGAGTTCCGGGTTGGAGGCAACGGCAATATGTGTGGCCTCCACCATTGATGCAATATTATGACCATACAATTGGATGCCAATGGGTCGCTCATAGTCAAAAATATCAAGCTTTTTAACACTCTTCGCACCATCCCTGATCAACCCGTCGGAAGAAATGAATTCGGTGTACATCATGTCTGCCCCGAATTTTTTACAGATGTATCGAAAGGACGGATCTGTAATGTCTTCCATGGGGGCCAGGAAAAGAGGAAACTTGCCCAGATCTGTTTTACCTATTTTCAATGCCTGCTGTTTCTATCGGTTCGTTACTTTTTTAGTATTTTCGCGGTACCCCGGACAATGCCGATGGGCTGCAAAATTACAAAAAGCATTTAAATCAGATCAAAAACGATGAATTACGACAGGAAACCCGTTCTATCAGGGCATTCGCCCTTTGCAATGCTCATCTTCAGTTCACTTGGCGTGATACTGATCGGACTGTTATTTCAACTGGTCGGTTTGTTGCTGACCACGCTGTTGTATGATATTTCTATGTTCGAACTTCTTGATATCACGGGTGAAGAGGAGGGGAAAGTAATACATGCAATAAAATTTTTGCAGATCATTGGGGCGTTGGGCACGTTCGTGTTCAGCAGCTTATTAATCTCTTTCTTTTATACAGGGAGTTGGCTGGGTTATTTCAAAACAGGGATACCTGTATATTCGGCAGGTGTATTATTGTTGATCCTGGTCATGATCACTGCACTTCCATTTGTCAACATGCTTACAGACCTTAATTTCCGGCTGGAGCTTCCGATTGAAGGAGCAGAGAATTACCTTCGGCAACTGGAGGAGCAGACGCAGACGCTGATGATGACCCTTGTCAGTGCCGATAACATCTGGGCCCTGCTGGTCAACCTTTTCATGATCGCAATCATCCCGGCAGTAGGAGAGGAGCTTGTATTCCGGGGCTTGATCCAGCGCCACCTGACCGATCTATTCAGGAATGGTCATGTTGCAATTATTCTGGCTTCAGTGATTTTCAGCCTGGCACATTTCCAGTTCTATTCTTTCTTGCCCCGGTTTTTCCTGGGAATGATCCTCGGGTATGCCTTTTATTACGGACGGTCAATATGGTACCCAATGATAGCTCACCTGGTTAACAATACCCTTGGCGTACTTTTTTATTATTTTTATATGGGACATGAAACAGGGGAATCGCTGGAGGATATCGGAACCCTGGATTTGATGCCGGTCACCGCACTGATGAGTCTCGTGCTGGTAACTGTTTTAATGATTATCTGGATCCGTTTAATGAAAATCAGCCAATTCCCTCAACCCGGCGGGCATGGAACAGATTGAGTCCATTCAGTTCGTTTTTCCTGAACACATATACCACACCATATTCAGCTGATTTTTCACGCCGGATATCTTCAGGAAGGTCATCAAAGGTAGCTTCAACTTCGTTCCATATTTGCTGAATAATAGAATCAATATCCTCGCGCATTTCTGTCAGTTTCTCCTGAGCCAGGTTTGACCTTCTTTTCAGTCCTTTCTGATTGTTGTATGCATCGAAAAATTTGTCAAAATGTACCTGGACCACTGCAATGGTTGGATTTGTGATGGGAGCAAAGCCCTTTAATCTTCTTTCTCTTTCTCCATCGATCAGCTTCTTTCCAACTTCAATGATCTCATCTTCGGTATTCAGGTTGGGTAGCTTTCTTTCTTCCCCGTTTAACCCGTATTGGTATCGGATTTCAAGATTTTGTTCCCCGCGCGTGATCGCCATGTCAACTACCTGTATGAAATGGGAGATGTACAGTTTGGCTTTCTTCATCTTCAGGTGAAAGTCCTTGTTCTTTTCTGCATGAAGGTTCATCGCATTCCTGTGTTCGGAGATGGCATTTTCGAAATTCGGGAGGATCGACTTTACCTGTTGGAACATGGATTGGCTAAACGCAAGTTTGAAGGGTGGAAGGTCGGTGCCTTTCTCAAATGCTCTTTTCAGCGCTTTGATCCTGGCATTGTCAGTGTTAGGGAGACGGCGATAGGGCATATAAATTGTTAATAGTGTGTTGATAAAATGGCTTAGTTCTGCGAATATAATACTTTCATATATGTAAACAAGACTATTCGCAGTTTTTTATTGATTGATAACTAAAAACTTATCTATTTTCTTTTATTTTGCTGAAATTATTGGGAATCTTTGTTTTTAAGAACGTTTTTTTGACCCATGAGGGAAAAATATTTCTGTGATAAACATTAAACTGTTGCTAAGGGGTTACCTTTGAGAATACAATAAATCATTTCAAATACAATAAATATGTTTCCAAAAGAAGTTTACTGGAAAAGAAGAAAGCGACTGCATGAACTGGTCGGAAGTGGTATTTTATTGCTCCCGGGCAATGATGAAAGCGCCATGAACTATAAAGCCAATACCTACCATTTCAGGCAGGACAGTTCATTTCTC
>CAZOXI010000566.1:0-3016 GCA_964583445.1 uncultured Bacteroidaceae bacterium
GCCTGGAAAGTTACACATGATCAGATATACATATATATTTTGTTTCTCATTGCTTTTGATCGCAATGGGAACAAGCCTGTCCGGACAAGTGAGTCATGGTGGATCTCCGCTGATGAATGATGCTGATTTCAATGCTTCCCGGGTAATGTACGTACTTGCGCCGGAAGATCCGTTGAAGGTGGCCGGTCTGAAAAATACAAAATATAACAGCCTGACCAAGGCCCTTCATTATGCGACCGAACGTCCGGTTGACCTGTCACCCGAAGTGAATGGGGAATGGGTTGAGCGCGACGGAATGCATATATGGCGGGCACACCTGGTATCACCGGAAGCCTATTCGCTCGGAATCCTTTTTTCCGAATTTGCATTGAATGAAAATGCGCAACTGTTTGTCTACGATCCCGGGGGCAAGCATATCCGGGGCGCATACACCCATGAGAATAACAAATCGTTCGGTTCCTTTTATGTGGGCCACATTCCGGGGGAGGAAGTGATCCTGGAATTACAGGTAAAGGATCCCCTGCGGAACTATGGGGCGCTGCGGATCGCATCCCTGTCCCATGCTTTTTTACCCGTCTATGCTGAAAAAAGCACACTTGAAAATGGACTTGGCACCTCCCAGGGCTGCGAAATTGATATCAACTGTATTGAAGGATATGAATGGCAGACCATTAAAAATTCCATCATTCATATCAGTACAACAACACTGCTCTGTACCGGGGCACTGGTCAATAATACTGCATACGATGGGAAACCATATTTGCTCACCGCAGAACATTGTATCAATAAGGACTTCTATGCAGAGAACAGCGTCTTCTATTTCAATTATGAGAACAGTGACTGCGGAATATTGGATGGAAGGAAGAATCAATCCATTAGTGGTTCAACCCTCATCGCGACCGGGGACTCGCTTGATTTCACCCTGGTCAGACTTTCAAGCAGACCCCCCAGGGAATATGATGTATACTATGCTGGCTGGGATGCCCGCGATGTCACTCATGTGAACACGGTTACCCTCCACCATCCCAATGCGGATGCGATGAAGGTCTCGTTTGATCAGGACGCAACGAACAATCCCACTTCTTTACCAGGCGATCTGAATGATTATATTGTCGCGTCGAATTACCGGGTGCTGCAGTGGGATATCGGATCCACCGAGGGCGGCTCATCAGGAGCACCGTTATTTAATTCCTCTAAGCGTATTGTGGGTGTGCTCTCCGGTGGATTGGCATCATGCGGCGATTCGATCGGTTATGATGCGGAGAACGAGCGGGTGATCTTTTCCCTGCGTGGAAATACAAACGATTATTTCTCTAAGGTCAGCTATGGCTGGGAATTTTATGATGATTCCAAAAAACAGATGAAGCGGTGGCTGGATCCGCTGGGCACCGGGCAATTGTCGATAGGAGGACTCTCACAAATGACACTGGATACAAAAGTTCAGTTGACAGGCACTTCTTCCATGAAGGTGTATCCCAACCCATCTCATGGTGATTTTATGCTGGAGCTGCCAGCTTATTCAGGAAAACCGTTCGATGTTGAGATCTTTGATATCACCGGAAAACAGGTCTATACAGGCAGCCCGCTTTCACTGCACCCGGTAGAGGTATCGCTTGACGATCCACCTCCCGGAATTTACCTGGTACGTGTACGTGATGGTATCCGGGTTCTAAAAGCGCGGGTTGTAATTCAGTAATGGGGAAGTTCCTGCTGAATATCGCAGTGCTGCTGCTGTTGTCCGGATGTGGCTCCAGGCAAAGCGGAAAAGAAAATGTGACCCCGGAAAACAACCCAGCTGCCCAAAGCACTCATTATGCCGGGAAATTCAGTATTCGCAACATGCGCGACCTGACACTGTTGAACGTGTATGCCCCCTGGCAGAACGCAGCTGATACCCGTTTCAGTTACCTTCTTGGTCGCGACCGGTTGCTTGTTCCCGATTCGTTGGCCAACCTTCCCTTCATCAAAACACCTGTGGAGAAGAGTGTGATCATGTCTACCACCTTCATCGGTTTTCTTGATACACTGAATGTGACACACACCATCATGGGCGTCTCGGGAGGTACGTACATATTCGACGAGGAGGTGATGCAGCGTTACCGGTCGGGGGACATACGCGAAGTCGGCCACGATCAGCAACTGAATTACGAGGTGCTGCTGGAGCTGAACCCGGATGTGGTATTTCTTTTCGGGGTGCAGGCAGGCATTGTTCAAACCGTCAATAAACTGCGGGAAGTGGGAATTCCCGTTGTGATCTGCGCCGGCTACCTGGAACCACACCCGCTGGGCAGGGCCGAATGGATTAAATTCTTTGCAACATTTTTTGAAAAGGAGGTGCTGGCGGAAAATATTTTCAGGGATGTGGAACACCGGTACGATTCCATTGCAAGCAGTGTTGCCATCAGGGCAGGAGAGCGGAAAGTACCGGAGCCGGCGCGGCAGGAAGCCCCGGGGAATTCAGGGAAAGGCCCCGAAGTGATGCTGGGGCTGCCATGGAAAGACTCCTGGTATGTGGCCGGGGGAGGCTCCTTTGCAGCAAAGCTAATCAGTGATGCAGGGGGCGCTTACCTGTTCAGCGATCACGATCATGCCGAGGCAAAACCCTATGATATCGAAACAGTTTTTTCCCGTGCCATGCAGGCAGATATCTGGTTGAACCCGGGCATCGCTTCCAGCCTCGAGCAGGTACTGGAACATGACCGGCGGTTCAGGAAGCTCGACGTATTCAGAAAGAATGCCATTTACAGCAACAATAAAAGAACAGGATCCGGGGGAGGGAACGATTACTGGGAATCAGGTGTGATCCATCCCGATTTGGTCCTGGAGGATCTTGTAAAAATTTTCCATGATCGCCCATTAGATGACAATGATCTGTATTATTACCAACAATTGAAATGATCCTGGAAACTGAACAGATTTCCCCCCTTTCCGAAACGATAAATATTTTCTAAATTTGATCGGTACCAAAGATCCAATCCATGGCCAGTATCCGCACACTTAAAAAAGACATCAACGC
>CAZOXI010000567.1:0-3010 GCA_964583445.1 uncultured Bacteroidaceae bacterium
AAAATAAAAAAGAGCGAAGGTCAGCAAAAATACGGGTACCGAGTTGTCGAACAGGTGTTTCCAGTCGCCATGGATCAGCGGTGAGAAGAGGATTCCCTGTAATCCGGATAGTTTGCGCGGCATCACTCCCGCTGTATGAAAATCCAGCTCCATGGCAATCTCGAAAAACTTCACCAACCAGATCAATACCAGGAATGTTACAGGAAAAAAGAGGCTGTTGCGGATACGACGTTTTTCTTCCATCCGGCAAAGATAGTGAAACACTTACTGACTTTCAAGGTGCTCCATTACCTGCCGGTAGTTCTGGTCATTTGGATAAGAATCAACCAGTTTCCGGGCGTATTGCTTTGCTTCATCAATGTTCTGTTGTTCCATGTTAATGGTGGTCAGTGCATAGAGGATATCCCTGCTGTAGGGGTGATTCTCCAGGGCTGCCCTGAGAAAGTTGATCGCCTCAGCTGGTTTATTTTGCGAGTTGAGTCCAATGCCGTAAACATAACTGTACTGGGCAACTTCCGGCGCTGTTTCGGCAGCTGCTTTCAAAAATTCCATGGCACCTTCGTGGTCGCCTTTGCGTATCATCAGCAGACCGAGGGAATAATTTACAGCTGCGAGCTCCGGATACTGTTCAAGTGCGCTGCGCAGAATTGTTTCTCCTTCCGTGTCCCTGTTGGTGCGCCGGTAAAGATCGGCCAGGTTGATATAGGCAGTCACCAGTCCGGGTTCAATATCGATCGCTTCCAGGTAAGATGTCTCTGCTTTCGAAAGATCTCCCTGGTTCAGGTAGAGATTGCCGAAGTTTACGTGCGTTCCGGGATGGTCGGCATTGATCATCAGGGAAGCCACATATTCATTTAACCTGTCATTGTATAATTCTTTCTTGCGTTCGGGAATGTTCTCAAGGTTGAACCGCGACAGTGCATTTGCAGCCATGATCCTGACCAGTTTGGTGGTATCGCTCAGACTATTGATGAGCATGTTCACCACCGATGGATCGGGAGCATACTGTGCCACGGTGATTGATGCGTACCTGATCAGTGGATCGGGATCATTGATCGTTTGTCCAACCAGTTGCATCACCGATGGATCGGAATAATTGCCTGTCAGGGAGATGGCAGTTGCCCGCACCATAGGTGCATTGTCCCTGTTTTTTGCAAGGCGGATCAGCTCCGGGAGCGCTTCAGGATAAGATTGTCTTCCAGCCCAGAAGGCCTCACCGTAATGGGGAGTATCCAAAAGGTCCTGGCCATACCACTCTTTTAGATATTGCGTTGCCCACGCTGTGCTTTTGTCTGTATGACACTGGTTGCAGGCATTGGGTGTACCAAGCTTGTCGGAAAGATCGGGACGGGGGATTCTGATACTGTGGTCCCGCCGCGGGTCGACGACCATGTAGGTGCGTTCATGCATATGGCATTCCACGCAGCTGGCACCTTCGTCAGCCGGATCATGGAAGTGGTGCTCCCTGCCACCATAGGCAGGGGCCATATGGCACCTGTAGCAGAGGGCATTCCCGTCGACATATACTTTGCCGCTGTGGGGCTCATGACAGTCCTTACAGACCACACCTGCCTGGTACATCTTGCTTTGCAGGAAGGATCCGTAGACGTATACCTCATCCTGAATCTGCCCGTCGGCGAAATAGAGGCCTTCTTCCAGCAGGGAGGGCCAGTGGGTATCCAGCAGCGATCCGCCATGGTAATATTCTTCGGTCAGCACCGAACGCCTCGAGTGGCAGCGGGCACACATCTGCACGAGTTCATCTGATTTGCGCGGTACCGAGCGGCGGGCTGTAGTGGAGTCGGGATCAAATACCCATGTGGCATTATCGGTATCTTTGAGTCTTACAACCAGTCCCATGTCAGGATAGATATCCGGACTGGCGCCTTCTTCCACTTTCCATGCCCAGTCGACATGCATAGATCCGGGCCCGTGGCATGATTCACAGGAAACATCGATCTCATCCCAAACCGTGCTGTAAGTCTTGGTCTCGTAATCATAATTTTTTCGCAAATTGGTGGAATGGCACTCCGAACACATGTAATTCCAGTTCTGCGTGGAACGGGTCCAGTAAAGAATATCATCGGGTGCAATCCGCTCATCTCCATACAGGTGGAACCAGCGCTGTCCGCCATCTTCCTTCGGGCGGGTATCCCAGGCAATGGGCAGGCACTGGTAAGCACCACCGGGAAATTCGATCAGGTATTGCTGAAGGGGACGCACCCCGAAGGTGTAGCTGATCTTGTAATCCTGCATGATACCACCCGGACCCTCAGTATGCACATAGAAATCTTCACCTTCCCTGAAAAAACGGGAAGTAACACCCAGGTGATCAAAGGTTGAATTTTCAAAATTGCCCAGCACCGACTCTTCGTTGGCAATATCCATGGCAAGGTCGTGGTCGGAATTGTGGAACAACTCATGCTGGAGTTCGTGGCACTCCCTGCATGACTCGCGTCCCACATATTCGGCAGTAAGCCCCTCACTCTCTGCAGCTCTCGCCCTGTTTTTGCTTCCATCGCCCTTGCATGTAAAAAACAGTGCAGAGGCGATAAAAAACAAAAGTCCGGCGATTAAAACGGTACTGAATATTCCCTTCATGATCCTGCGTGCTATTTTAACTAATTTCAAATTTAGGTTTTTATGTGTGATAATTGGCAAAACGGGCGTAATTCAAAAGGATTCTATATATTTTTATGATGCTTAATTTATTCCACTTCTAAAGGATGATGAAACGAAGAGGGTTTATCAGGAAGATAGCAGTCGCACTCGCCTCCTTTGCAGGTGCACTGGCAGGGATTAGTTTCCTGAAACAGTTTACCTTCAGAAATGCAGGTTCCGGGAAAAAAGCCCGGGTGGGCATGCTGGTAGATTTTCCTGTCGACAACTACACATTTGTGGAGGACCTGAATATATTTGTCTACAGGGACCATGAGGGTGTGAAAGCGGTTTCTGCAGTATGCACGCACCTGGGATGTACCGTCATGCATACCACCGAAGGTTTTGAGTG
>CAZOXI010000568.1:0-3009 GCA_964583445.1 uncultured Bacteroidaceae bacterium
AAGATCGGAGGCAAATGGAATTTTTTGTTCATGAATGTGTTCAAGAGTCCGGGCCTGGAGCTGAACGATATGGGCTACATGCGGCAGGCAGACCATATGCTGAATGTAATTTGGACGGGGTATAGCTTCACGGAGCCATTCAGCATTTTCCGGAATTTGCACTTCAATAATGATGTGTTCTTTTTATCAGATTTCGGGGGGAATCTGAATGGGATTGGGTATGAGTACAATGTGAACGGAAGTTTTAAGAATTTCTGGGATGCCGGCCTGGGCGGAGGTTTCAATTTTAAAGAGATATCCACTACGATGTTAAGGGGAGGTCCCTCGATCCGTATGCCCAACAGCAGCAGGGTTTATTTTCACCTGGGAACTGATGACAGAAAGATAGTTTCAGCGGGTATTTTCGGTTCCTGGCATTGGGGTGCGAAGGACAATTATTTGCGGGGATCTTACGATCTCAGTCTGACAGTCAGACCCTTCAATACCCTTTCCATTTCAGTCAATCCATCCTATTCTGATCAGTTCGATATATTGCAATATGTCAGTACCCAGGAAATGGACGGTGCTGAGCGGTATATATTTGCGCAAATCGATCAGAAGGTTCTGAGTACATCCCTGCGGGTTAATTACAATATTACACCGGACCTTACCATCCAGTATTGGGGACAACCGTTCATTGCAAGCGGGGAATATTCGGGATATAAAATGATTACAGATCCGCATGCTGAAGTTTTCCAGGACCGTTACCGGGAACTTACATCTGACCAGAAGACTCCGGGTGATGAGGAGTATTTTATTGATGAGAACCGGGATGGGATTTCAGATTACAGCTTTGATGTTCCTGATTTCACTGTGGATGAATGGCTCTCCAACCTGGTGATCCGGTGGGAGTTTCTCCCGGGATCCACTGCATACCTGGTATGGTCGCAGACCCGCGATTACTCTGATTCCTCAGGTGCTTTTGATGTAATGGATAATGTGGACCGTTTGTTCACTGATAAAACAGCCAGTAATACTTTCCTTCTGAAAGTGTCGTACCGGATCGGACTGAGATAGGAGGGGTGTGGTTTTCGCAGGTTAAGATGAGAAAACCAAATCCATAGGTATGATTTGAGTAAACCTTTATTGGAACCAGGTCTGATGGTCATACAATGATCCTGTGCAATGACAGTTTATGCTTAATAAAGATCAAACACCAAGTGTCACAATATTCCCCATGATCCGCTCCTTGCTGAGATACCTGTCGTACAGGAAAAGGAGCAGGATAAAACCGGTAAGTGCAACAAATCCTGCCAGTCCGGTGGAACCTACCAGCATATCGTTTCCGCCTTCCAGCATCATGATCCCGATTCCAACTGTTCCGTTGAGTGATCCGTGCATTACGGAAGCTGCGATTACCGAGCCTGATTTTAAAGTGACATAGAGGAAGAGCGGACTCAGCAGGATGCACCAGGCGGTCATCATAAACACCCCTGCCACCGGGTGTTCTGGATAGTTGTGTCCAAGGAGGATAATCGGTGCATGCCAGATGCCCCAGATTGCCCCGATGATTAGCGATACCCTGACAAAACGCTTTCCCTGCAGCTGTTGCACCAAAAAACCGCGCCAGCCCAGCTCCTCGCCGAAGCTTATCACTGCGTTGATGGTGGCACCAGCCAGCAGTCCCTGCAGCACCGCCATCAGGAGCGGGTGCAGCGGCATCATGGCCATGGAGAGCCGCATATCCTCCATCTGTTGGGGGGTGAGCATTTCTTCATACCGGGTGAACATGCCCTCCATATCCGGGGAATAGCTTACCTCAGGGAATAACAGCGCGATCCCCATAGATGCAAAAT
The DNA here is from genome assembly GCA_964583445.1 of uncultured Bacteroidaceae bacterium. Classification (GTDB taxonomy): domain Bacteria; phylum Bacteroidota; class Bacteroidia; order Bacteroidales; genus M55B112. The sequence continues at coordinate 1,836 of CAZOXI010000568.1, forward strand.
GGATCAGTGGAGGGGTGAGCCATGCCACAAAAAACCAGCGGTTGATCTTAAATGATACCAACAGGTTTTTACCGATCTTCTCGCGGTGTACCAGCCGGGTTACGATGATCGCGGAGATCGCAGGTACGATCATGAAGCCTGTGGCCAGGATCGTGCCCGGTATGCCTTCGTATGTTCCACCCGCCAGGGTGAAAATGGCTACTGCGGACCAGCAGATACTGAATGTGAGCAGCAGGAAGAGTGCTGTTCTGTTCATTTGTTTCATCAGATTGAATTTTATTGAAAACAAAAATAGCATTTTGGATAATACAGGGAAGAGTTAATATTTGGAAAAATAGTGCTGAATTGGGAAGCCACAATTTTTGTATCTTTCCAGTCACACCAGTCGATGCTTTTAAGATGATAACAATGCGGATATCGCAAGCCGGGAAATATCAATTTCTTTTAATAATGTAAGCGCAAATAATCTGTAACATATTCAATTATTATGGAGGTTATTTTTATCAGTGGTATTTTCTTATCCTTATTTATTGTTGTTTTACTTCTTACAAAAAGGCAAAAAGCATTAACTGATAAAATTTTGGCAGTTTGGATCACTGTCATCGGGATTCACCTGCTGGGTTTCTATTTTAATCAGCTGGGATATTGGGAAATATACCCCCACCTGATAGGTACTACTGCTCCTTTACCATTACTACACGGACCAATGCTGTACCTGTACACACTCTATTCATTGCGGCACGATCGAAAAATCAGGCCAGTTGACTATTTACATTTTGCGCCGGCCCTGGCAGCATATCTGTATATGTCGAATTTCTTCTTCTTTTATACTGCTGAGGAAAAAATACTGCTGGACAACGGAGAAATGAAAGAATACATGCTTTTCTCCATCGTATTACTAGTAGCCATATTATTTTCAGGAATTACTTATGCCATGCTCTCCTACAGGCTCACCATCAAGCACAAGCAAAAAATAGAAAATAATTTTTCTTACCGGGAAGGGATCAATATCAGGTGGTTACGCAATTGTATTTTAATTATCGGCTTGGTTTTTTTATCAGCTACCATCATTGTTATCGCCCGGGATGCTTCTGGTGTTGAATTTGCGTTTAATGCCGATTACATCATTTATATCATACTTATTGGTTTGGTTTTCTATATAGGGTATTTTGGT
>CAZOXI010000569.1:0-3007 GCA_964583445.1 uncultured Bacteroidaceae bacterium
AAGCACACCAGCAATGTACTTGTCAAAATCCACCTGGTTGATCAGGGTCATATATACATCATTTCCCGCAAGGATCAACCCGTCGTCGTATGATCTTGAATCCAGTGCTGGCGTTACAGGGCGCAGGCGAAATGTGCCGTTCATACTGAGACTTGAAAGCTCCACTTTCCTGAACACACCATATTCACCCCGCGCATCATGCAGGCTGACCATGCTATCCTTTAGTGTTGCAAAAAGAATGGCTCCCTCCCCGAGTGTGCCGAGGCGTTGCCCACCGGTTTTGATCATGTATTCTCCCGAAGTGATATTGATTGCAACCGATTTCACGATCTCATCATGGTACAGGCCGATCCTGATCACCTGGGCGGCACCCCCCAGTGAAATCATTGTGAGCAATATGGTGGTCAAAATCTTTCTCATCCCTTTAATATACTTCTTTTCAATCCTTCTTTTGATTCATGGACTGCCTTCCGGATTCCTGCAACCGTGCGATCATCCCCTGTGCCACCCGGTCAGCAACTCCCGGTGTTCCGAGCATCTTCCTGATCCCGGCATATCCTTCCGTAATCATTAACTGATGATCCCTGTTATTTAGTATCTTTTCCAGCTCATTCTCTATCTTTCCAGGCAGGTCTGTCTGCAGGAACTCTTTCACCAATTCCCTGCCTGCGATAAGATTCACCAGGCTAAAAAACCTGAAAGTAACAAATAATTTCCCAATGTTGTATGTAAGGGCACCAGTCTTGTAAACCACTACCTGGGGTACATCCAACAGCGCTGTTTCCAGCGTGGCAGTTCCGCTGGTGACCACCGCAGCGGTGGAATGGGCGAGCAATGGATATGTCTGGTTCATCACAAGCCGTATCCCGGTCCCCCCGAGATGCTGATCATACAGGTCCCGGTCCACCGACGGCGCCCCTGCCACAACGAACTGGTAGTCCGGGAACGCCCTGGCGGCTTTGACCATCTCCGGCAGACAACTGTTGATCTCCTGTCGCCGGCTCCCTGCCAGCAAGGCGATCACCGGGCGTTGGTCAAGCTGGTGCTCCGCGAGAAAAGCATCACGCAAAGACCGGGTCTTTTCAAACGCATGTACCACATCCATCAGTGGATTTCCGCGGTACTCCACCTCCATCCCCTGCTCCCTGAAGTAATCTACTTCAAAAGGGAAGATCACAAACAGGCGGTCGATATACTTTTTCATTGCATTGATCCGCGACTTGCGCCAGGCCCATACCTTTGGTGAGATGTAATAAAAAACTTTCAGCCCGAGACGGCTGGCATACCTGGCAATACGCAAATTGAAACCTGCATAATCCACCAGGATCACCGCATCGGGGTTTTCCCTGGCAATAACCGCTTTTGTTTTCCGGAGGATCGCATTCAGTTTCCTGAAATTTGCGATCACTGCGGCAAAACCCATGAAATTCATCTCTTTGTAGTGAAACAAGGGAGCGGTGCCGGGTTCGTGGCCACTTCCTGCGGTACCAGGTTCGTACCCGCTTTCTGTTCTGCCTGGTCGGCACCCACTTTCTGTTGTGTCTGGTCGGTACCCACTTTCTGTTGTACCTGGTCGGTACCCTCCTGCTGCTTCTGACATGAGGTCCCCGCCGATGAAAGTGAATACCGCAGCCGGATCTTCCTCCCTGATTCCACGCATCAGGTTCGATGCATGCAGGTCCCCGGAAGCTTCACCAGCAATCACAACATACTTCATGGATCTTACAGGAATTTAAAGATGAGCATCACGAAGGCGAGGATCAGTGTCGCAAAGATCACGCCCCGGGCAGAACGGTAGAGGTTCTTCCAGATAAAGAGAAAGAACAGCAGCAGGTTGGGAATGGCACTGAGGCTGATCAGGCTGGAGATCCTGTCCAGTTTTTGAAAGCGCTCAATGTATTGGGAAAGGGGACCGTCGGACAGGATCAGCCAGGAAATAATAAATGCCAGCACGGGCAGCAGGATCCCCCCCGCCAGGCCAATGATAAGCCGGTCATATTTATAAGCAGTGGTCATCCCCTTATTAGCTGTGGTCATCAGAGATCCTGTTGATTTCCCATTTGTCCATTTTTTTGAGCAGGCCATAATCTGTGAAATCCGTCTTCACAGGCACCACGGCCAGGTAGTTGTGCTGAAGTGCCCACTCGTCCGTATCTTCAGCCTCCGGCTCCCGGTTAAAGAAACTGCCTGTCAGCCATGAATAATTACCGCCCCTTGGATCCTCCCGGGTCTCGAAATGCTCTTTCCAGTACCCGTTGGTCTGGCGGCATACCCGCACCCCCTGGATCTGCTCCCTGGGCACTGCCGGGATATTGACATTCAGGCATGTGCCATCCGGCAATCCTTCCTCAAGGGTATGCTGAATAACCTGTTTCACATAAGGCTCCGCAGCATCGAAATCGGCATCATGGTGGTAATCCAGCAGCGAAAACCCGATGCTTGGCACATGGTGGATGGCGCCCTCAATCGCAGCAGCCATGGTGCCGGAATATACCACGCTGGTCGAAGAATTAGTGCCGTGGTTGACCCCTGAAAGCAGCAGGTCGGGCATCTTCTCAAGCAGGCTGTTGAAGGCCAGTTTCACCCCGTCCACAGGCGTACCTTTCACCACATAACGCGTCAGTTCCTGTGTGTTGTCGACACATTTGTACCGGATAGGATCCTTGATCGTGATCGAATGTGACTTGCCCGACTGCGATTCCGTGGCAGACATCACAAGCACATCCCCGAATTGCATGGCAATCTCCGTCAACTTCGATATTCCCTTTGCCTTGTAACCATCGTCGTTGGTAACCAGTATCAACGGCCGCTTATTCTGCTTCCCCATTGTGTATCCTTATTTGTATATTATCAAAATTCGTTGTGCGAAATATCCTCCATTCTTTGGACCCCGGTATCAATAACGCAAGAACTTCTTTTTAATGATCTACAAAAGTACCGAAATTGACGGATTTTTCTAAGAATTGGAAGTTGAATTCATTAAATTGCACACCAGCCCGGGACCAGG
>CAZOXI010000570.1:0-3005 GCA_964583445.1 uncultured Bacteroidaceae bacterium
GTGCTCTTCCGATCTGATCAATGGTTTCCTCCTGAACAGGATCAAAATTGCACATTTGTATTCATTCGGGATGCTTTTAAGCGGTGTATCGCTGGTGGCGATGATGCTACTTCAGCAGATTAGTTTTGCCGGTGTCGGTATAGCCGGTTTCCTGATGGGTTCTTCCTTTGGTTTCTTTTGGGCGAACCGGGATTTTCTTGCTTTAAATACTACAAACGACAACACGAGAAATTATTATTATGGTGTGGAAACATTCTTTTATACAATCACATATATCATAGTCCCCTTCTTTATTGGCTTGTTTATTGTGAAAGTTGAAACGGCCGACTGGTTTGGAGGAGATGCCAACAATGCATATAAAATTGTCACTGGATTTGTTTTCCTGCTCACTATCGTATCAACAATTGCGGTTCAGCAAGGGAAGTTTCAGAATCCGAGACAAAAGAAGTTTATCTACTGGCACTTTGATCGTTTATGGAGAAAAATGCTGTTACTTGCCAGTCTGAAAGGGATTGGACAGGGTTACCTGGTTACTGCTCCTGCCATTCTTATCATGACCCTGGTCGGGGATGAAAGTGCCCTTGGAACGATCCAGTCGATTTGCGGAATCATTACCGCACTGGTGCTATATATTCTTGGCAGGATATCTAAACCAAATCACAGGATATATATATTCTCCGTAGGATTACTGATCTTTGCTGTCGGGGCCCTATTCAACACCCTCCTTTTCTCAGCCACGGGAGTCATTGTATTCATGCTGTCGAAAATACTTTTCCAGCCCCTCCATGACATGGCCTATTTCCCTATCCAGCTAAAGGTCATTGATGTTGTTGCAAAAAGAGAGGGGCGCAATGAATTCTCCTATATCTTCAACCATGAATTTGGACTCTACATCGGCAGGGCTTTTGGACTTATTCTGTTTATTGTTCTGCATCTATATATCTCTGAGATGGTTGCCCTGAAATATGCATTGCTGATCATCGCCCTGATCCAGCTGATATCAATTCCTGTAGCAAAGAATATCACGAAGAATACCTGAAACCCGGCAGTCTGTGCTTAAATTCAGCACATATACAACAAATTGAAGAAGCGGAATTAACCAACGAAAAACCTATCGCTTCCATTGAGAATAATCTGGATGAACAATAAGGAGTCTATTTCATCATTGTATTAAATTTCGACCCATTGAAAGGGAACAGCTCTTACCGGGCCAATTTGTGCACCACCATCACATCAACCCTGGATAAATATCATTAGTACTCCGTTGAATGGGAAGACAGCGACCTGGTGTATAGGCTTAATGGAAAAGAGGTATATGCAATACAGGCGAAGGAGATAAATACCCTGACCCCATGTTCGCCATTTTTAATTGTGCAAAATTAAATACAGCCCAACTACATTATCTTTTTTTTATAGGTCGCCAGCGTTTATATAATAAGATTGAATATTTTTTGCACATTTGCGTTATTATTAACTCCGAGCCCGGGTTCCTGTAAAATGGAATCCGGGCCGATGGGATCAACTGGAAACGGTTGCTCCTCCCGATTCCCGGAATTCCCGGGGTGACTTGGAAAGGAGAAAAAAATGACAGACATCTATTTTTTAGGAGGAATCTTCCTCATTGCGGTGCTCTATTCTTCCGTTGGGCATGGAGGGGCAAGTGGATACCTGGCTTTTATGGCCCTGGTGGGATTAAGCCCTGAAATGATGAGGCCCTCTGCACTTTTACTGAATGTCTTCGTATCCCTGATCGCCTTTATCTCTTTTGCGCGGAACCGGCATTTCCGGTTTTCACTTATCTGGCCCTTTGTGGTGACATCGATACCGTTTGCTTTCCTGGGGGGATCATTCTCTGTTGATGCCAGGGTATATAAGATCATCCTTGGTGTTTTTTTGGTTCTTGCAGTTGCACGAATGCTGTTGCAGACACAAGGTAAGCGCAGTTATAAAAACGTCAATATTCCGCTGGCCCTGGGGGTCGGGGCGGTACTTGGATTCTTCAGTGGCCTGATCGGAATAGGGGGTGGGATCATCCTGAGCCCTGTCATCCTGTTGCTTGGATGGGCAAGTGTGAAACAGACTGCTGCCGTGTCAGCAGTATTTATCTTTGTTAATTCTATTGCAGGATTGAGTGGTTTTATACTACATAATGCCTGGCCCCAGATGAATATTGGACTGTTCGTAGCTGCCGGTGTGGCCGGAGGCCTCCTGGGATCAACACTGGGCAGTTACAGGATCGGGGAACGCCCCCTGAGGTACGCACTTTCATTTGTACTGTTACTTGCCAGTGTCAAATTATTTTTTTTGTAATATAACCTGATGATGAAACCAGTTTCCTGTGAAAATAGAGACGTAATCATGAATCCAGATCACACGGAGAAAGAAGACCTTTGCAGGGAACAGGAGGGCCTTTCCCGGGAGAAGGAGGACCGCTACTCAGGCTTCAGGATAAACGGGTTGCAGCATGACCGGGTTCCTTTTCCAAATATGATACTGATTGCAGGAGATGGTAGGAATGTAGGGAAAACAACCTTTACATCGCAAATTATCGGGACATTGTCTGCAAGAACAGAAGTGATTGCGATCAAAACCACACCGCACAAACATGTGCTGACCGAGGGGCTTGAAATGCTGGTGCAAACCGAGGATTACATGGTTGCCCTTGAAAAAGGGGGACATCGTAAGGACAGCGCAATTTTGCGACAGGCAGGAGCTGCTGAAGTCTTTGTGATTATGGCTGAGCAACAATTTTTAAGCAAGGCATTTTCTCATATTTCAGCGTATATTCATGGTAAGATTTGTGTTGCTGAATCGGGAGGCCTTGTCGAAATAGTGCAGCCAGGTGTTTTCTTTTTCATCAGGAACCGGGAAGGAGCAATCCGAAAAAAACATTACCTGGAATTTGATCCGTTGGTTGTAAGGAACAGAGGCATGACATTTGATTTCGCTACTGAAAAACTGGATGTTGTGAACAATGAGCTAGTAATTCACAAATAAGGAATGAG
>CAZOXI010000571.1:0-2978 GCA_964583445.1 uncultured Bacteroidaceae bacterium
GGATATCATTCGTCTTTCCCATGACTATATCCACGAGAAAAATTCCGGACCCCGCAATCCTGCTGAGCACCAATTCCCTAACCTTACTTTCCTCAATCATATTCTCAATAAAATAGGGGACACCAGTCCCCTATATAATCTACCTCTTATCAAACAACACGCAAAAGTACATATTTTCATTCAATTACCAAAAATTCACTATATATTTCAAGGGGAATTGATGGCTTTTTTACATGTTGGTGAAATGTTTCATATTAAACCCTTACTTTTGCCTATCCATCAGGCGATTCATGGAGCAGCGACCTACAAATATGTTCAAGATCATCAATGATCCTGTCTACGGGTTCATCAAGATCCGGTACGAGATCATCTATCATCTTATTGAACATCCTTTATTTCAAAGGCTTAGGAGGATACGTCAGCTCGGCATGACCCATTTTGTCTACCCGGGGGCCAACCATACGCGCTTTCAGCATGCGCTTGGGGCCATGCACCTGATGGAGAGTGCAATAGATTCTATCAGGAGCAAAGGTCACAAGGTTACCGAGAAGGAGGCTGAAGCGGCTGCAATTGCAATCCTCCTGCACGATATTGGTCATGGCCCGTTTTCACATACCCTGGAACGTACGCTGATCCGTGGAACCAATCATGAAACCATCTCCCTGATGATGATGGAACAACTCAACAGGGAATTCAGCGGCAGGCTTTCACTGGCGATCCGGATTTTTAAAAATGAATACCGCAAGAAATTCCTGCACCAGCTGGTCACCGGCCAGCTGGATGTCGACAGGCTCGACTACCTGCGCAGGGACAGCTTTTTCACCGGGGTAACCGAAGGGGCCATTGGCTCGGACCGAATCATCAAAATGCTGCAGGTACATAACGACCAGCTGGTGGTTGAGGAAAAGGGGATTTATTCCATCGAAAAATTTCTCGTGGCCCGCAGGCTGATGTACTGGCAGGTATACCTGCACAAAGGGGTGTTGGCTGCCGACCAGTTGCTGATCATGATGCTGGAACGTGCCAAAGACCTGGCAGAAAGAAATGAAAAGTTGTTTGCCACACCGGCGCTGAGCTATTTCCTGTACCAAAAGGGAGGTGCATTAAATGCGAAGAACCGGGAAGAATTCCTGCAACATTTTGCAGCGCTTGACGACAATGATATCATCAGCGCAGCAAAGGTGTGGAGCAATGAGGATGACCCGGTACTCCGGTACCTCTGCTCCGGCTTCGTGAACCGGAAACTGTTCAGGATCGAAATCAGCAGGGAACCTTTCGACGAAGCCCGGATCCTGACTGAACGTGCAAAGGTGGTTCAACATCTTGGAATACCTGACGAAATGGCGGCCTACCTGGTAATCGCCGAGAGTATTAGCAACCATGCCTATTCGAATCTTGACGATAATATAAAGATCCTGGACAGGAACGGGGAGGTGCAGGACATTTCGGAACGGTCTGAGATTCTCAATGTCCCGGTGCTTTCCGGACAACTAAAGAAATTTTATCTTTGCACACCAAAACAACAGGATACAACGCAATAAATCCGGGCTTTTTAACGTTTAAGTTGATTAGCCCCAGAACTGAAAACAGATCCTTCATGAATTTTACCGCAAAAATGATCGCGGACATACTCCGCGGCACCGTGGAAGGCAATCCCGAAACCAAAATAACCGATGTAGCAAAGATTGAGGAAGGGAAACCAGGAGCACTCTCCTTTCTTGCCAATCCGAAGTATGAAAAACATATCTACAAATCCGGATCATCCGTGATCATTGTCAACCAGGATTTCAAACCAGAGAAACCGGTCAGCGCTACCCTCATCCGGGTGAGCAATGCATACGAAGCTTTTGCAGAATTGCTGAACCTGTATGAAAAAAGCAAATCCAAAAAATCCGGTGTCAGCAAGCTTGCTTCCATAAGCAGCAAAGCAACCACAGGGAAGCACCTGTATGCCGGTGAATTCGCGGTGATCAGCGACGGGGCTGTGATCGGCGAACATGTGCAGATCTATCCCCAGGTATATATTGGGGAAAATGTAACCATCGGGGACCATACCGTGTTGTACCCGGGAGTAAAAGTCTATCACGACTGCATCATCGGGTCAAGGTGCATATTTCATTCAGGAGTGGTGATCGGTGGTGACGGATTTGGATTCGTCCCGAACGACGAAAATGTATACAGCAAAGTACCACAACTGGGGAACGTGGTCATAGAAGATGACGTTGAAATAGGAGCCAATACCACGGTTGACCGCGCAACCATGGGTTCCACCATCATCAGGCAGGGGGTAAAGCTTGACAACCTGATCATGGTGGCACATAATGTGGAGATTGGCAGGAATACAGTGATGGCAGGCCAGGTGGGTATTGCCGGATCCACCAAGCTGGGAGAAAACTGTCTGCTTGGCGGACAGGCTGGACTGGCCGGACATATTCAAATCGCCGATGGTGTGAAGATCGGTGCACAGGCAGGTATCAGCAACAGTGTGAAAGAAGAGAATGTTGCCATTATGGGCTCCCCCGCATTCAACCTGAAGGCTTTTTATAAAAGTTATGCGGTTTTCAGGAAACTGCCGGAACTCAGGAAACAGCTCAATAACCTGGAGCGGGAGATAAAAGAGCGCTAGATGCCGGGGCGGAAAATGAGATGAGCAAAATATTTGTTAAATGGCCCTCACAAAAAAAGCGTAAAGCGAATTTTTGTATCTTGCGGCGTTTTTTATTCAAAGTAAATTTTCGTGTATGGCTGAAAAGCAAAAAACCCTCAAGGAACCGCTCTCTTTTACTGGCAAAGGACTTCATACCGGCGTGGAAGTAACACTCATCCTGCTCCCCGCCCCGGAAAACCACGGCTATATTTTCAAACGCACAGACCTGCCTGGCGAACCGCGTATTACCGCAGTGGCCGACAATGTAACCGACACATCCAGGGGAACGACCATCGAGGAGAATGGTGCAGATCGGAAGAGCACACGTCTG
>CAZOXI010000572.1:0-2971 GCA_964583445.1 uncultured Bacteroidaceae bacterium
ATTTTTTCTATTCATCACATCAACAGGAAAAAACAAATGGTGCATACAGGAACCATAGAGATCCTGAAAAGGATGGATCAAATGATCCGGATGAAGTCAACGGGTGCCCCCGGGGATTTCGCGGGCAGGCTGTATCTCTCCGAAAGATCTCTTTACAATTATATCAGGATGATGAAGTCGCTTGGGGCGCCGATCAGGTATTCCAGGACAGCATGCAGCTATGTGTATGATGAAGCGGGGCGGTTTGTGATCGAATTCAAACAACCAGCAGATCTCCAATATGCGACCTGATCAAAAAATAATTGAAGGCATCCGCACCCACCACAGCAAGACCCTCAAGGAAGTGTACAGGGACATGTTGCCCTACATCGAGGCCTATGTTGTCCACCATGGCGGAACGTCAGACCAGGCACGGGATCTATTTCAGGAAGCAATGATTATCATTTACAGCAAAATAGACGAAGGAAACCTGGAGCTTCATTGCAAGTTCAGCACCTACCTCTATGCCGTTTGTAAAAGACTATGGATACAGGATCGAAAGAAACATTACTTGCGAACCAACAAATTAAAAGAGATCACAGCAGTTTCAGAACCTGAGTCATCCTATGGAAGGGAGGACATGGACGAGGCAAAGGAACTTTTTGAAAAACACTTCAGGTCACTTGCACCTGACTGTCAGCTGATCCTGAGCATGCATTTCAATGGGCTCACCATTGAAGAGATTCGCAAAGCTATGGGCATCAGTACAGTACATCATACGTCTGATAAAAAATACCGATGTAAGAAAAAACTGATTGAACGCATCAAAGCAGACCCGTTATTCAGAAAACTAAAGAAATGAACAAGATCGAACTCATCATAAAATACCTTTCAGACGAAATGGATCAGCAAGAAGCCAGCCGGTTTGACCTGTTGCGCTCCGCTGATCCTGAACTGGAAAAAACTTTTCAATCCATACAAAAAATCTGGGAGATCACCAGGGAGAACCTGATGCTGGAGGATCTCCCTGAAGAAAAGATCAGGGACCAATTGATAGCGGAAGTGATTGCCCAGCATGACATTGAGTGGTATCGCAACAAAAAGCTATCAAAAAAAGCCGAATCCTTCCGGTCATCGCTCGAAAAGGCAGCAGTTGCGGCAGACCAACAAGAAAATATACAGGACGGCAGACCGAGATCGAAATGGCTACAAACTTCAACGATCTTGCTGGCTGCTGCATGCCTTGTATTACTCTTCCTGGTATTGCGCCCCTCAACCGGCCTGCGTGAACTGGCGGTATCCTATTATGATCCTGCGGAAAGCGAGCTGGTTGCTCAGTATGCCTTCAAGACAAGAAGCAACGAAGCCAGGGCTTTACAATTTTTTCGTGACAGGAATTTTGATGCTGCAAGGTATTATTTTGAAATAGACATGGAAACCATCAAAAAAGATCCTATGGCCCGGCTATTCTATGGGATCACCTGTTATGAAACCGGGGATACAGAACAGGCCATCGCTTTCCTGGAACCCCTGGCACGTTCAACCATATCAGACAGCACAGAAAAAGCTTCATATCATGCGAAATGGTATGTATCCCTGATCCTGGTTAACGAAGGAAAGACAGAAAAAGCAATCCCCTTTTTGATTGAATTATCGAGAACAGATGGACCTTTCAACAAAAACAGCACGCGGCTACTGCGTAAAATAGAGTAAAAAACACCGGTCGTTGATAACCTGCAAAAAACTGTTGTTAAATATTTCATATTTTTAACAAACCAAGGAGCAGGCTATGTCAACATTTCCTTTTTACCAGCAATTAGATGCGATGGACTGTGGTCCAACATGCTTGCGGATGATCGCAAAGTATTATGGCAAGCATTTCACACTGCAAACTCTCAGAGACAGGTCTTACCTTGCGCGGGACGGGGTTTCCATGCTTGGCATTGCTGATGCTGCCGAATCCATTGGTTTTAAATCCCTGGGGGCAGTCCTCACTTGGGAGAAACTCAGCAAAGAGGCACCACTGCCCCTCATCGCCCACTGGAAGCAAAACCATTTCGTAGTCGTCTATAAAATCAAAAAAGACAAAGTATATGTCGCGGATCCCAAAGTAGGACTGATCACATACACAAAAGATGAGTTCCTGAAAGGATGGCTAAGCACGACACAAAACGGGGACCGGAAAGGTTCTGTCCTGATGATCCAACCCACGCCGGAGTTTTATCAACAGGATGAAGAAAAGAAAAAACAAAAAGGTCTGAAATTCCTGATCAGGTACCTGGTGCCACACCGAAAACTGGGATACCAGCTCATCATCGGCTTAATTTTAGGGGCAATCATACAGGCCATTCTCCCCTTCCTGTTCCAGGGAATCGTAGATTTTGGTATCAGCAATGCAGACCCGGGATTCATCTGGCTGATCCTGATTTTTCAATTTGTGCTGATCATGAGTGCGATGGCTATCAATTTCATCAGGAGGTGGATCCTGCTGCACATGAGCACCAGGATCAATATCGCGTTAATTTCAGATTTCCTGACAAAAATGATGCGGTTACCTGTAGGATTTTTCGAAACCAAGCACACGGGAGATATCCTGCAACGGATCGGCGATCACCGCCGTGTTGAATCATTTGTAACCACCTCATCACTCAATATCCTGTTTTCGCTGTTCAATCTCGTTGTATTCTCTATCATCCTTGCAATTTTCAGCTGGAAGATCCTGGTCCTGTTCCTGGTCGGATCCGCACTATATTTCCTTTGGGTCTGGCTCTTCATGAAAAAGCGTCGTGCGTTAGACCACAGGGAATTCAGTAAACTTTCGGAAAACCAGAGCAAACTTATCCAACTGGTACATGGCATCCAGGACATCAAGATCAACAATGCCGAAAGGCCCAAACGATGGGAGTGGGAAAATATACAGGCCGGGCTGTTCAGGATCAATATAAAGGGGTTGGCGATTGACCAGTACCAGGAAGCTGGCGGGCGGTTCGTG
>CAZOXI010000573.1:0-2967 GCA_964583445.1 uncultured Bacteroidaceae bacterium
ACAAGAGAGTCAGAGTGGCTGGATCATAATGTTCGAGCGCAAATACCCCCAACTTTAGTACTTAAGTAAGGCGGGCAGGGAACGTGAAAACGGGAAATGCGGAGTTAACTTAAGTAAATATGAATTACCCCGACGAGCGCAATGATGAACCGAGCGCAGCGAGTTCGCGAACACCATTAAAATTAATTTTATGTAAGCATATTCGACATTATGGACAGCCCATTGAAGAAATGTCTCATTCGAAGAAATTTAATATATTTGCATAAGCATGCCAACTGTATTTACAATAAAAGGTTACAGGTTTTTCTTCTTTAGTAACGAAAATCAGGAGCCGATTCATGTTCATAAGCACTTTAGCCAATAAACATATTATCCCTCTTGCCAGCAAAGTCTGGTTCAACGATGATATGATGTTTGTACTGCTAACAGATGGCCGGGAGATTGGCGTTCCCATACTTTGGTTTCCAAAACTACGCAAAGCCTCCAGCGAACAACTGAATAATTATCGATTAATAGGCAAAGGCATTGGAATTCACTGGGATGAGCTTGATGAAGATATATCCGTTGAAGGCATGCTGACCGGAAAAAACATTCACTAATTTACTCCCCTGCGCACACCGCGCCCCCGTCCATTCCCGTGAGTTGTATGGTATATGAGGCACGCTGCCGTCCTTCATCGCTCATCCGGCTATTCCAAATCAAAAATATTTCGAAGCTCCCTGTTGGACAGGTTCCCGATCCAGTTTTCGCCGGTGGAAACCGTCATCTCGGCCAGGGCTTTTTTCTTTTGAATCATCTCGTTGATGCGCTCCTCAAATGTATTCCTGGTTATGAACCGGTGTACCATCACATTGTTTTTCTGGCCAATACGGTAGGCACGGTCGGTTGCCTGGGCTTCCACGGCGGGGTTCCACCACAGGTCGTAATGGATTACATGACTGGCTGCAGTAAGATTCAGTCCTGTTCCGGCAGCCTTAAGCGACAGCAGAAAAATTTTGTCGGCATGGTTGGTCTGGAAACGCTCTACCATTTCTTTTCGCTGGTTCAGGCTGCACCCACCATGGTAATACAGGGGTTTGTCGCCATAACGTTCTGCAATGAACTGCTCCAGAAGCCTTGCCATTTCAGTAAACTGGGTGAAAAGCAACACCTTCTCATTGCTGTCTACTATGCTGTCAAGTTTACCAAACAGCAATGCCGTTTTACCACTTAACGCAGGGTCGTTTTCTCCATTTTTCAAAAACTGCGCGGGGTGGTTGCACACCTGCTTCAGGGCAAGTATCATCTGGAGTACGAGCCCCTGACGCACAAAAAGCGATTGCTGGTCCGAGGATTGTATGCCCTCGATTTCCATCATGGCTTTCTCAAGTGTTTTTTCGTACAGGCTTGCCTGCTCCCTGGTAAGCGCAGCGAAACTATCAATTTCCACTTTATCGGGAAGATCACTGATAATGCTTTTGTCCGATTTCAGACGGCGCATCAGGAAGGGAGCTGTTACTTTTTTCAGTTTCCCGGCTACATCAGCATCGTTCAATTGTTCGATGGGATTGCCATAGGTGCCTGCAAATTCTTTAGCGCTCCCCAGGAACCCCCGGTTGCTGTAATCCATGATGCTCCAGAGTTCACTCAGCCTGTTCTCGACCGGCGTACCACTCATCGCCACAAAGTTTTCAGCTTTAATGGACTTTGCAGCTTTGGTCTGCGCGGTATTGGTGTTCTTAATGTTCTGGGCTTCATCGATAATCATTATATACCATTGCTTCTTTTTCAGGATATCGGCATCGCTTCGCAAAATACCGTAAGAAGTAATCAGCACATCATAATTACCTGTATTTTCAAGATCGCGGTTGGGGCCATGGTATATTTCGGCTTGAAGTGTGGGAGCAAATTTTTGTATCTCGGCCAACCAGTTGGTTAGCAGTCCGGTAGGCGCCACCACCAGGGCTTTTTCTTTATCGAGGTGACCCTCTTCTTTAAATTTCAGTATCGTGGCAATTACCTGGAGGGTTTTCCCCAGCCCCATATCATCGGCGAGTACCGAACCAAATCCAACCCGCGCATTCCGATAAATCCAGGAAAACCCCCGATGCTGGTAAGGCCGCAATTTTGCGATAAGCCCGCCGGGCAAAGGCGTTTCACTCACCCCGCTAAGTTCCTGGATCAGTTGTTCAACTTCACTGTCAAAGGCAATCGCTGCTCCCTGGTATTCGCCGGAAAGTGCCGCCCGCATTAGCTGAAAGGAGGTAAGCTGCTTTGATGAAGTGAAGTGCTTGTACAGTTTTTCAAGCTCCTCTTTTTCAACATAAATATAGTTCGTCTTAAAGCGTATCAGACCCTCTGACTGTTGTAACAGCTGCCTGAACTCGGTTTCATCCATCAATGTGTCGCCAATGGCCACCTGCCATTCAAAATCAAGCAACTTATCGAGTCGTAAGAAACCAGAACCTTTGCCCTTGCTTTTTAATTTAACGCTTGGCTTTGGTTTGAGAATACCCTGCAACGATTTTGGAAGCAGCACAGGTATGTCAAGCAGTTGAATGGCCGGCACTATTTTCATCAGAAATTCGGCAAAAACGGCACTGTCCATGATGATTTCCTTCTCCCCGAAGGAGTTGATATAATCGTCGAGTCCTTCAATAAAACTGCTCAGAAGCGCCAGGGTTTGCAAAATTTCATACCTGCGGTGTTCGAATTCCTTCTGCGTCAGCACATTTTTCAGCGAGACTGAATTCTTTAGTGTTCCTCCGGGAAGGCGCACATCAATGTTGACCCTGAACCGTTCATTCCCTGATTCTTCCACTACAAGTGCCGGTTTAGCGTCGCCCTGTGACAGGTAAAACTTTTGAAGCCATGCCATGATACCCCCGGCAAGGGATTCCTCTCCAGGACCGGAAAAAGAGTGACTGACATTTTTAACCCAACTTGCAAATTATACTCCATAAGTTCTTAGTATTGAACCTTCTGTAA
>CAZOXI010000574.1:0-2963 GCA_964583445.1 uncultured Bacteroidaceae bacterium
TCCGATCGTGGCTTTCGCGGAATGGTACATTCCACTTTCATCCGGACCCCGGTAGTAGATCCTGGAAAGCATGCGCTTCACCAGCTCCTTTCTCTCGGGCGGCGCAGCGGTATTGATCATTCCGGCGATGCCACACATATTATTCTATGCTGCCTGTGCCTGTTTCTTCATCACAAATTCCGTGATGGCGTTGATGGATTCAAAATTCTCCTCCACCATATCCGCATCCGAAGTCTGGATCTTGAACGTATCTTCCAGGTAAGTAATGAGCATCACGAGTCCCATGGAATCCAGGAACCCGTTTTTAAAGATCAACACATCGTCGGTGATGTTCTCCTTGCTGGAGAATGCATTGTCGTACACGTATTGAAAAACGCCTTTTCTGATATCTTCTTTGTCCATGCTTTATAAATTATAAAATACTATTATTTGCTTTGTTAGTTGCGTAACTTTATTCCTGAACTGTATCCGGAGACCAAAAATAACCAAAATCTCCCTTTACAATATGTTCAAACGCAAATAATCAGAGAAGGTTAACAGGATTTACACGGAAGTGATGTTTTTTCGTGTAAATGACCGGAATACATATTTTTACAAAACATCGTACTTTGTGCACCGTTCGTGGAAGGAAAACTACATTCGTGGAAGAAAAATGACATTCATACAAGGCGCTGCTATATTTTACTTCTTCTATTAGGATTACTCCTATTATCAAATAAATCCAGAAGAATTATTTTATTCTCATCAACTTTATAGGTGGATATTTAGAGCCATTTTTGATGTTTAGCTTTTTGAGAATTAAAATCAATTAAATTTTTAGGATTTCTTGATTCCTCTTCAGATTGTAGTAATTCACTTTTCTGATCTGCTGTCAGCCTGGCCCACAACTCTCCTTCTTTCTGAACTTTTGATTTTAGCATTAAATCATAAAATTTCATTAAAAGTTCATCATTATCAATCTCATCAATTAGATGATGAAAATTTTCCCTAATTATTGATTTTTTCATTTCTGACTTTCTATCAAATATACATTTTAAAAGTAAATCCTACAAGCCGCACTGAATTTACGTTACTCTACTTTTACCCAGTTTTAATCAAATCAATTCACCCTTTTGTCATAATAGATGCACCAAGTTGCCCGATCTGACGTATAGTATGACTAATTTTAAGTTCGAAGTTCGAAAGCCTGATTGACCAGATGGATGACCTGTACATAGAAGCGACGAAAAAGACGCCAGGGGTGGATCTCTCCAACGGTGTGCTGGAGTTCACCGGAAGGTCGATGATCGAAAATACCCGCGACTTTTATGAGCCCATTTACGCGTGGACGTGCAAATATCTTGAGGATCCTGCTGAGGTAACTGTTGTTTCGATGAAGCTTGAATACATCGATGCCGCCTCCGTAAAATCCCTGATGAATTTACTCCAACTGCTAAAGGGTGTCGAGGAGCGCGAACTGGTGTTCATGGTGAACTGGTATTACAGCTATGGTGACCTGGAAATGCTGCAGCTGGGGGCAATCATCCAGGACCGGCTCGAGATGGAGTTTGATTTTACTGAATTTGAACCCACAAATTCGTTGAATGGATGATAAAGATTGCAGAAATTGAAACGATTTATAACCAGAATGCGTATGTTTTAAAGATGCATTCAGCAATAATTATTCAGGAATCTATATATTAGCCACGATGTTTGCCCCAAATACCTAAACGAAGGAGTGTCATGAATAAGGAGCCGTTGTCAAAAAAAGAACTGGAACACCTGTGTGTCCAGGAGGGGATCATCCTCGAAAGACATGATCCCATCAACAACTCGACTTTCTACCTTCCCAACCTGCAGAAGATCGGGATCATGATCCGTGAATTCGATTTCATCGTGGAAGGGGCATCACGTGGAAAAGCGATCAACGAGATCAGTAAAATAGAACGGTTCCTGCATAAGCACGACAAGGACCCCAACCTGCAGAATGAGATCCTGGCGACAAACTACTCCCAGGCTTCCATCTACCTGGAAACAAAAAAGGACCTGATCTCCGACAAGAACTCGGAAAACTGGAGCTACATTTTCACAAAATATTTTTCACTGGAAGACATTTATACCTACTTCCATAAAGAAGAGGGCGCTTCCAGCTTTTTTCGCAGGTTCAGGATCTTCAAGGAGATGATGGAGATCAATTACTACATCAAGCTGATGGATTACCTCCAGTCGCAGATCGAGCTGTTCATTCCGCTCGACGATGACAAGGAAATTCCGTATAAGGTAGACACCCTCGAATTCACCATCTACCTCTTCCAGAAAATGGGAATGCTGGAAACCATGAAGGAAAAGATGAAGGAGCATTACTATGTGAATGGGTCCAAACTTCTTACCACCATGCTCGGGAAACCAACCTCCACCTGGAAATCAATCAACAACATCCTCTGGGATATCGACCATAATCCGGGCGAAAGCATCATCGCTGACAAGACACTTGAAGAAAAACTCAGGGAGATTCTTTTCCATTATAAAATTGACCTCAGGTGACTTGTAATTCAGAAAGATTTCGTAAATTCATTTTCGATTAGGAATTAAAATGGCAATGAAACCACGTTGCTACGTCCTGACAATGAAAACCTTATGAAAGATTTTATACTTGAACCTAAAGATGACTCACTCGCCATAGAATGCAGGAACGGCAGTATCAGCATGCACGGGAATTCCATCCTGGCCTACCCCAAGAAATTCTTCCAGCCGGTCATGGACTGGGTCACAGAATATGTAAGCCAACCGGCCGAACGTACAGATGTGGTACTCCGGTTCGATTATATCGACACGGCATCGGTGCAATCAGTCTTCGATATCCTGAAACTGCTGAAAAAGATCCCGGATTGGGAAGAGAGCGTGCTGGTGAACTGGTACTTCGAATTCGACGACCCCGAACTCCTGGAAGTCGGTGAGATCATGGAGGCCCGGCTGAAACTGAA
>CAZOXI010000575.1:0-2962 GCA_964583445.1 uncultured Bacteroidaceae bacterium
TTCTGACAGGAACTGTTCGCGGTTTGACCCGCCCGGTTCATTTCCGTATGCCATCATTACAAAGGAAGGGTGATTACCGTACGTTTTTAAGATGCGTTTGCTTTCGTCCCAGATATATTGATCAATGGGTAAGCCACTGCCAAGTTCTGTGCTGCCATTGGCCCAGGAAGAACATTCTACCATCAGGTAAATTCCCATGGAATCGGCAACCGTAAAAGCAGCCCTGGGCGGACACCACGAGTGAAAACGCACGTGATTCAGCCCATGGTCTTTGACCGCAGTGAAAATTTTCTTCCAGTAGTCCGTGTCGGTGGGCGGGTACCCGGTTAAGGGAAAAATGGCACATTCCAGTGTTCCGCGCAAAAAGGCAGGACGGCCATTTATGGTAAAGCGGGTTCCGTCCACCTCGAAATCGCGCAGTCCGAAATCAACCGAAGCCTCATCGGTGGCACCGCGTGAATGTAACGCCAGGTTGAGCTGGTACACATTCGGATTGAACTCGTCCCACAGTTGTGCATTATCACCGAGATCATAATACATGTCCAGAACATTCTGACCGGGTTCAACTGAGAACTCCTGCGTCTTTTCATCGTGCTTATCACCGGTGAATTTCAATTTGACAGCAGCTGAGATATCCACCGCTTGAGCGCCGGTAGAATGATTCATGACTGTAGCCCTGATTTTCGCTGTTTTATCATCGACATCAGGAAAAACCTGAATATTTTTAAAATAGATGTTGTCTTTGGCAGTTAACGAAATCTCCCCGACCATACCATTCCAGTTCGTTTGCGTATGGTCGGTGATACTGTGTGAATTAAATCCCGGATCAATTTCTTTGATCCGGTTGTCGATCCGGATGGCAATCGTGTTTTCGCCAGTCTCAAGATATTCGGAAATTTCGAAGACATGCGGCACTGCCAGGCTGTTTTGCATGCCCACCCATGCTCCGTTGATCCAAATTTGAGATTCCCAGTGCGGGCGTTCCAACGTTAACATTACTGTTTGTTCCTCCCATTGTTTCGGTATCCGGATTTTTTTAAGGTACCATGCAGCCCCGGTATATTTTTTTTCCGGCTGAAGCCAGAAAGGAAAACGTACATTGGAAGGGTCCATATATGGAGCATAGTTTGCATCATTCATCCAGTCGGGATTCTTTATTCCACCGGTCCACTCAGTATTCAGCGAGATCTCATACCCTTTACCGTTTTCAACCATGGAGCCGGGCAGCTGAACCGTTTCAGAGAAATCGTTTTCATACCATTTTTCATCTATGCCACGATCATCCGGATCCATTTGAAATTGCCATTCGCCGGTGAGATCAATCGTTGCATGGTCATTTTGCTGGCAGGCACTTGTTCCAATTATGAACATAGCAAGAAAACCTGCTAAGATGGGGTGGATCGATTTACATAAATGCGTTTGCGTCATTGGGTTCAATATTTAGGATTACTTTGTATTCAGTGTGTGTTTGTAACTTTTTCAGTTCCGCAGGTATGCTTCTGTCTCTTCAAAGTATCAACGCTTCCTGTATCTTTTCAATTTAACGTGTATGCGTGTCTATTTTCAATGGTGCATGTATGCTTTTAATTGGTCTTATTGCACAATCTCATGTTCAATTTCTTCCAAAGTCTTTCCCTTGGTCTCGGGAAGTTTCTTGTAGATAAAAATAAACCCGGCAACACAAATCACCCCATATAGCCAGAAGGTGCCCGAAGCACCCAGCAGATTGTTCAGCAGCGGGAAGGTATAGGCCAGAATAAAACTGGCCAGCCAGAGTGAGACGGTGGCCACTGCCATAGCAGCCCCCCGTATTTTATTCGGAAAAATTTCCGAAAGCACCACCCAGGTGACCGGCGCCAGCGACATGGCGTAGCAGGCAATCGCAATAACCACCAGGAGCAATAATGGCCAGCCGGTGATCTGGAAGTAATAGGCAGCACCCATAAATGCATATATGCCCGCCAGCCCGCCTGCTCCCAGGAGCAGCAATGCGCGGCGTCCTAATTTATCTACCGTATATAGTGCTACGAATGTGAATACCAGGTTGACGCTCCCGGTAAGGACAATGTTGAACAGGATATCAGAAACACCATATCCTGCTGCCTCAAACACTTCTTCGGCATAATTGAAAATTACGTTAATCCCGCACCACTGTTGAAATGCAGCGATGACGATTCCAATCAGTAAAATCTTTTTCATGCCGGGTTCAAAGAGGTGCCTGAAATTTACCCTGCCTTTTTCAGCTGCCAGCGTCTCCCGGATGCTTTGGTATTCGATTTTGGCATATTCCCATCCTCCGATTTTTGAAAGAATGTGTTCGACCCTGGATGCATTGCCGTTTTTCGCAAGCCAACGCGGGCTTTCAGGAACAAAAAACATCAAAATAAAAAACAGGCCGGCCGGAACCGTTTCTGCCCAGAACATCCAGCGCCAACCTGTCTGACCGTTCCAGGAAGCCAGGATCTCTGCATCTGTGGCAGATGGTGCGACCGGCTCGGCAATCTGCCAGTTGATCAGTTGTGCCAGCAGGATCCCGATGACAATGGTCAGCTGATTGAGCGAAACAAATTTTCCACGCACAGCTGCAGGTGAGATTTCGGCAATGTACATCGGTGACAGATTGGAAGCCAGTCCGATACCCACCCCACCGAGGATGCGGTAAAATATAAACCAATCATACACCCGGGATGCCCCGGTTCCAAGTGCAGAGAAAATAAATAAGAAAGCTGCAAACAACAGCAGGCGTTTTCTTCCCAGGCGATCGCTCAGTGCGCCTGAGATGATGGCGCCGAACAGGCAGCCAATTAATGCGCTGCTCATTGCCCAGCCCTGCAAGGCAGGTGAGCCCGCAATATTGAAAAATTGTTCGTAGAAGGGTTTGGCCCCTCCAATGACCACCCAGTCATACCCAAACAGCAGGCCACCCATTGCCGAGACCATGGATATGGAAAATATATATGTT